>JABUEW010000060.1 GCA_013314855.1 Bacillota bacterium
GCATAATATACACAAAATGATTGAATTTACATATATTAGCAAACAAAAAGTGAAACACCAGCAACGCCACCGGAAGTGATATATTGAAAATACGGCAGAAAATATCTGCCATTTGTACAAAAAAAGTTGAGGTGGTGAAAAAAATGATTCCGGCAATTAATAAAACAGAGGATTTAATAAATTCGGGTGAAATCCTCTATTTGCCATGCAGTAAACTTAAGGACCATCCCCTGCATTTTGAATTCTATACACAATCCCATCTTGAAGGGCTTGTTTGTTCCATACGGGAGGCAGGGCTTTTGGAACCTATAGTAGTGTGTCCTTTAGATGATGACAACTACAGGATACTTAGCGGGCACTATAGGATACGCGCAGTAAGAAGGCTTAAATGGAAAAAAGTCTTATGCAGGGTGGTAAAATGTGATAGTCGTCTTTCCTGCGTGATTTACTGTACGTCAAACCTTCTTACCCGTGGACTTAGCGCTATGGAGGAGGCATACATGATATCCCGCCTTGTTTCACAGGAGAAATTTACTCTGGCCGAGATAGGTAAGATGTGGGGTAAGAGCAAATCATGGGTGTCAAGAAGGCTTGGTCTTCTTACCCACCTTGATGCAAAGTTAAAAAAAGAGATGGGGATGGGATATTTAAGTCCACGTATAGCACAGGAATTAATGCGGTTGCCCCAGGGCAACGACCAGGAGAAAGTCCTTAAAATTATCCGAAAGGGATATATGAATAAGGACGAAGCTGCACAATTGGTAACATGGTGGCTTAATGCCAATGAGGATGATCGAAGGGTTGTTGAAGAAAATGGCTTTTCACCTGTAAATATTGGTGACAGTAACAAGGTTAAAACAGTAGCAGCCAATTTATCGAAGTGTGCAGGTATTTTGGAACAGCTGATACATATCGTAAAGCGGCAGAGAGTTATTGAATGGTGGCCTATGGATGAGTACTCTTCTTTTAGGGAGGTATCAGAACAGCTTGACAAATTACTTACTGAACAACTGGTGGGGGTATAGGATGCGGCGTACATACAATGACAGGCTTAAGAAGAAAGAATTCAGGATGAATATTGTAAACCGGATAAAAGATCTTACCCCCAAGGAACGTTCAAAAATGATTGAGCAGATCTTACTGGAAAAGCACACAATACCCTATGCTAAAAGAGACACATTAAGCAGGACCACTATATACCGCTGGCTAAAAGAATTTAAGGAAAACAGTGATGCAGGTACTGCACTTATGGGTAAGGTACGCTCTGATAGGGGTAAATTCAAAGCCCTTACCGATGAACAGAAGAAGGCATTGATAAGATGGCGCTTTGATGGCCCTTACAGGACGTTACAGGATTTGAGGGAAGAGCTTATGGAACATGAATCCACATTGTCAGACCCCATACCTTCGGAATCGACAATTGGCAGGTTTTTAAGGTCACAAGGCCTCTCACGGTCCGAACTTGTAAAGGGCACCAAACCAGAGGGTATACGGCTTGCGTTTGAGGCTGAATACCCTCAGCAGATATGGATGGCAGATACCAAGGGTCCTAACGTATATGTACAAGACCCTGAAAACCCAGGGAAGAAAGTGGCTGCAAAACCTATTGTACTGATTGATGACAACCTATGAAAAGCTTTTCATAGGTTGTCATATGGAAAGTGTGAGACTATGGAAAGTCATCAAACTACAAAACTATTCTCACGGTATTTTTCATTTTTTTGACTTTCCATAGTTCAAAGCTACCTTCGAAAAGCTTTCAGGAATTCTGTCAGATTCTCTTTCTCTGATTCAGTGTAATACGTGAAACCTTCTGTATAATTTTTAGAATTTTTTTCTATAGCTTTTCTCAGAAACTCAGGATTTGTCTTAGCATAGTGTTCCGTGGTAACTATAGACGAGTGCCCTAAGAAATCACGGATATAAATAAGGCTTACATCGCTGAGAAGCATATTTGTAGCTTTTGTATGCCTCATGACATGGGCTGTCACATGGGTGGAAAAGTACCCCGGATTATGTAGGCGTGCAAGCTTAACATATTTATCCAGGATATAATTGACTCCGGGTCTTGTCAGCGGTTCTCCTTTTTTATTCACAAATAAATGCCTGTTTCCATTTGAGCAGTCAATCCTGTTGGATTTGTAATAAGCTTTTATGATTCTTGCTGTTTCGGCAGATACCGGTACAAGCCGCATCTTTTTTCCTTTTCCAGTTATTTTTATCGTGGCAGTTCTCGACAGGTTGATGTCCTCAATTTTAAGACTGGTCAACTCACTTACCCTTGCGCCGCTATCATATAGCACTACCATAATTGCGAGATCTCGGATTCCTTCTCTCGTACGTATGTCTGGTTCTGCAAACAACATTTTTACTTCTACGTCAGAAAGATGTGATGGTGGTTTTTTATCACATTTTTTCATCGGAATGCTTAGAATATCATGACATAGTGCGGACTGTTCCGGCATCTGCATCTGGACATACCTAAAAAATGAGTGTATTGCCGTAAGTCTAAGGTTTCGGGTCTTTACACTTGACTTCATTTTTTCCTCCAGCCATTGGCAATACCCGCATATTAAATCCCTGTTTATACTTTTAAAAGAAATCCGGTCAGGTTGAATTCTATACATATCCTTGCAGTATCTGAAGAACAAGAGAAAGGCATCGCTGTAGGATGCTATGGAATTATCGCTTAATCCGCGTTGAAGCTTCAGATACTGGCTAAAGAAAGAAGTGAGGCAATCAGGAAAATCAGTCTTCATCATTCCATTCCACCTCCGGTATCATGCCTTCTACCAGCTTGCTACCGGAAGATGCGATTTCATCCATCCTGAACTGTGGAAGCCAGAGATAACGCTCTGTCTCACGGATCCCCTTATGTCCGAGATAGGCAGAAAGTAACGGAAGCGTACAATATAAATCCATTCCAGATTCCTTCATTTTTTCCATGGCTTTCACAGAAAAATTATGTCTCAGGTCTTGTACCCTTGGATGCCTACCACTGGTAAGTTGCGGAAGTCCTGCATGTTTAAAGATATTCATAATGGTTGCTCTGGCATTTCCACGGTTATATCGTCCCCCATCCGGAGCTTCAAAAACATATCTTTCCGAACAGACTGTATTTCCATACCGATTGCTTATATACTTACTGAGGACCTTATTCATGGATGCCGACATGGCAACAACCCGGCTTTTGGATTTCTTTGACTTATCAATATACAGTGTCGCTGATTCCATATCGATATCCTTTATCCTGAGATTAAGTGCTTCCGACAGCCGCAGACCGCAGGAATAAAGAAGGCGAATAAGTACCGGATATATCATGTGATAAAAAGGATATCTGCTAATAGGTGGGAGGTGGTCTGCTAGCGAAAATACCGAATTCATCTCGGAATCCGTAAATAAATATGGTACAAAAGTCTTTTCTTCTTTATGTATACTGAGTTCGGGATAAATATAGGCATCAATTCCCCGCCAGGATAAATATAAGGCCAACTGCCTTAGGAGACTGATTCTCCTTGACTGGGTAGAATACTGCTCATGAGGACGTTTTTTCACCAGATTCTCTACCATTTCTTTTGTAAGGGCCGGTTCTTTAACACCATAATTGTTCAATTCCCTATTTATGGCACGAAGTACATACTCTGCTGAGTCTACATATTTAAGGCCACAGCTTCTTTTATAGTAAATGAATTCGAGAATTAGTTTCGTAAAAACACCTTTATCAAACTCAGGCATTCTTATCTCATTCTTCATAAGGCACCTCCAGCGACAGCTTTCTAAGTTGCTCCGTATCCATCCAGAGATACCGTGTTGTGATTTCCGTGCTGCTGTGACCAAGGATTCCTGATATGACAGGAAGAGGCGTACCCTCTTTCAACAGGTTTGAGGACAGGCTATGGCGCATAGAATGCATTCCATGGCGCTTTCCGTTTGTATTGATATTAGCTTTCCTCATATATTTATTGATCATGGCATACAGGGTTGATCCCGAATATGCACTACCGCGATTGGCTCCCATGTGTACGAATAACAGTTCTGAGTCAGTAGCAGGCCTGGCATGCTTAAGATAATCTGCCAGTGCGTAAGCTAGAAGTTCTGTGATGGGGAGATTTTCTATACTGCCGGTTTTTTCTTGCCGGAAGATGATATGTCTGCCCTCCAGGCATACCCCCTCCAGTTTCATGTGGCAGATATCCGATCTGCGCATCCCCAACTGTATTGCGAGCAAAAGCATCACATAATCACGTTTTCCATACTTTGTGGAACGGTCTACCACTGCTAGAATCCTGTTAATTTCCTCTGTACTGTATGTTGAAGGAAGTCTTTCATGTTTATTGCTGTAAATTCTTGTTATAAGCCTTGATGCACCGGACTTAACTGCACCAATACTATCGGCAAAAACTAGAAAATCACGTAGTGTAAACTGGATATTACTTCTCGCGATAGATGTATACTTAGAAGATAGGAATAGGTAAAAATTAGCGATTACCTGAAAATCAACATCTTCAAGCCTAATACCTTGGAGGTCAAGATAACGCAAGAATACCCGTATACGGGATAGCTTGGTTTCTAAAGTTTTTTCCTTCTGTCCTTTCTTCGATAGATGTTTACTGTATGCTTCCAGTATTTTAATAAAGCGGTCTGGAACGAATGGCTCCTCAAAAATGTAGTTTTTCTTGACTTTATTTCCCAGTGACAAATCATTTAGTACTTTTAATGCTCGAATCTTCTGCATACCGTATTTATCTGGTTTAGTGGAAGGATCTATTCCTGTAAGCTGGTAAAAGAATTCATACCCAAGCTCAATGGAATAATATTGTACCTGTTTTTCATGTGCATACTTTAGTAGTTTATGCCATATCCAACTGTAAAAATTGATGCTGACTGTAGAGTAATAGTTCATGGAGATGTATTGGATTGCATCTCGTACCAATTCATCAATTCTTTTTTCCTGCTGTTGTTTCATGATTCTTACCTCCTAATATTTTGATAAGGTAAGAATACACTATAACTATGGAAAGTAAAACTGTATAAATGCTATAAAATACAAAACTAAGAAAACCAACTTTCCATAGTCTCACACTTTCCATATGACAACCTATGAAAAGCTTTTCATAGGTTGTCATCAATCAGTACAATAGGTTTTGCAGCCACTTTCTTCCCTGGGTTTTCAGGGTCTTGTACATATACGTTAGGACCCTTGGTATCTGCCATCCATATCTGCTGAGGGTATTCAGCCTCAAACGCAAGCCGTATACCCTCTGGTTTGGTGCCCTTTACAAGTTCGGACCGTGAGAGGCCTTGTGACCTTAAAAACCTGCCAATTGTCGATTCCGAAGGTATGGGGTCTGACAATGTGGATTCATGTTCCATAAGCTCTTCCCTCAAATCCTGTAACGTCCTGTAAGGGCCATCAAAGCGCCATCTTATCAATGCCTTCTTCTGTTCATCGGTAAGGGCTTTGAATTTACCCCTATCAGAGCGTACCTTACCCATAAGTGCAGTACCTGCATCACTGTTTTCCTTAAATTCTTTTAGCCAGCGGTATATAGTGGTCCTGCTTAATGTGTCTCTTTTAGCATAGGGTATTGTGTGCTTTTCCAGTAAGATCTGCTCAATCATTTTTGAACGTTCCTTGGGGGTAAGATCTTTTATCCGGTTTACAATATTCATCCTGAATTCTTTCTTCTTAAGCCTGTCATTGTATGTACGCCGCATCCTATACCCCCACCAGTTGTTCAGTAAGTAATTTGTCAAGCTGTTCTGATACCTCCCTAAAAGAAGAGTACTCATCCATAGGCCACCATTCAATAACTCTCTGCCGCTTTACGATATGTATCAGCTGTTCCAAAATACCTGCACACTTCGATAAATTGGCTGCTACTGTTTTAACCTTGTTACTGTCACCAATATTTACAGGTGAAAAGCCATTTTCTTCAACAACCCTTCGATCATCCTCATTGGCATTAAGCCACCATGTTACCAATTGTGCAGCTTCGTCCTTATTCATATATCCCTTTCGGATAATTTTAAGGACTTTCTCCTGGTCGTTGCCCTGGGGCAACCGCATTAATTCCTGTGCTATACGTGGACTTAAATATCCCATCCCCATCTCTTTTTTTAACTTTGCATCAAGGTGGGTAAGAAGACCAAGCCTTCTTGACACCCATGATTTGCTCTTACCCCACATCTTACCTATCTCGGCCAGAGTAAATTTCTCCTGTGAAACAAGGCGGGATATCATGTATGCCTCCTCCATAGCGCTAAGTCCACGGGTAAGAAGGTTTGACGTACAGTAAATCACGCAGGAAAGACGACTATCACATTTTACCACCCTGCATAAGACTTTTTTCCATTTAAGCCTTCTTACTGCGCGTATCCTATAGTGCCCGCTAAGTATCCTGTAGTTGTCATCATCTAAAGGACACACTACTATAGGTTCCAAAAGCCCTGCCTCCCGTATGGAACAAACAAGCCCTTCAAGATGGGATTGTGTATAGAATTCAAAATGCAGGGGATGGTCCTTAAGTTTACTGCATGGCAAATAGAGGATTTCACCCGAATTTATTAAATCCTCTGTTTTATTAATTGCCGGAATCATTTTTTTCACCACCTCAACTTTTTTTGTACAAATGGCAGATATTTTCTGCCGTATTTTCAATATATCACTTCCGGTGGCGTTGCTGGTGTTTCACTTTTTGTTTGCTAATATATGTAAATTCAATCATTTTGTGTATATTATGCTAATAGGTGGATCCAGGCCTGATAATATTGTCTTTAACGGTCTTATATATTTGTAAAACAGCGTACAAAAATGGTATTCAAACCTTAAATTTGCAAGGGGTAAAAGCAGTTCTCTTAATGCAGTTTCACGCCGGAGGGTATGCTCATATATGGACTTTTCAGGCGGCCAGACTGAAACTTCAGGTTCCTCTTTGTTTGAGGGTAAATATCTGTTTTTAAGCTCCTTGATACTGTCTCTTATTTTATTGTCACTGTCGGCAATACTTTTACCAAGTCCATGTATAGCCTTGTAAATTGTACTGTGCGCTATTATATTATTCTCATAACAGAATTTTTGAGGTATCTTTCTTAAGGAAAGACCTGATGTTTCGTAGACAAAGGCAATGAAAATCAGTGCTGTCAGTGTAAGCGTTGTGCCTTTAATGATAAACGATGGGTACACCCTATATTTTTTACCGCAGATTTCACATTTAACAATAAATATATTAACCTGAACAGGATAAAGCCTTATTCTTTCCCACTGGCCATATTCCCAGTCATAAGGTATGTCAATTTCCCATCTCCATATGGAATACTGCTTCACTAATGAAAAATTGCCATAGGAGGAACATAACTTGCATTCAAGTTCGGCATTTATTATATTTAATATATTTTTCGAATTTTTACTATTCCAACTACTGCAATTTTCCGATATAATATACATAGATGTTATGGTGTTTTTATTTTTTATATCGGAAAAAGCAGAAATTTTCTTCTGCTTTTTTTTATGAAATTTTATCCGGTTTCAAATAGGGTGATTTGATCATCTCTTACAGTACCAAAAAAAGCGACCGGTAACAAGAAAGGAGAAAAATTAAAGATGAAGAAGTTTATAGCATTGATGTTGGCAATGGTTTTAACGGCAGCATTGTTTGTTGGTTGCAGCAAAAGTAATACTGATGGTAGCGATCAAGGAGAGGGTAAGAAAACTGATAGCAGCCAAGAGGAGGTTAGCAAAGAAGAACAATTGCCGGCTAACTTTAACCCTACGGGTTTTCCCATTGTGAAAGAGAAGATAACCTTGAAGATGATGGGACCCAAAGCTGCTATTCAAGTGCCCTGGGATCAAATGGACGTTTTCAAGAAAATGGAAGAATTAACTAACATACATTTCGAATTTGATACTCCTCCAGCTGAAAATTATGCTGAGAAGAAGAACCTGGCCTTTGCCAGCGGCGAGTTGCCCGATGTATTCTTTGGTCGCGGCTCAGTAACACTAGAAGATGAAACCACTTATGGTGCCCAAGGGGTCTTAATCTCTTTAGAGAGCCTTATAGACAAGTATGCACCGAATTTAAAAAAGCTATTTGAACAAATGCCCACTATAAGGAGGGTAATTACCGCTGTCGATGGGCATATATACTCATTGCCCAGCGGTACAGACTTACCGATGAATTTGACTACAAAGATATGGATAAACCAGAAATGGCTGGACGCTCTGGGGTTGAAGATGCCTAATACCACCGATGAATTATATGAGGTATTGAAAGCCTTTAAGGCCAATGATCCTAATGGTAATGGCAAGGCTGATGAGATTCCGATGTCTTCAGTTAAGATGAATGATATTAGAGGTGGTATGCTAGCTGCTTTTGGTTTTGTGTCAGCACGGTTTGATGTTAAGGACGGAAAGGTTATATATGTGCCGATGGATCCGGCATATAAGGAATATTTAGCTTATATGAATAGGCTTTATAGAGAAGGCTTATTGGATAACGAGACGTTTTCACAAACAGAGCAGGCGTTAACCGCTAAAGGCAATGAAGGCAAGGTGGGTGTATTCACACATGCTGGACCGTTTTTGGTAGTAAAGGTGGAAGAGAATAATAGTTACCCGGCTTTACCGCCGCTTACCAGTAACGTTAACAACAAAAAAATATGGCCTAAGAATTATGAGGTTGGGACTACTGCTTTTGCCATAACCAATATGAATAAATACCCTGAAGCAACCATGAGATGGGTAGATTACCTATACAGCGAAGAAGGTGCCGTATTATTCCATAATGGTGTAGAAGGCAAGCATTGGAGATGGGTGGACGTAAATGGAGAGAAGCAATGGGAGCGCATAACGCCACCGGATAAAGCCAACCCCGAGGAATGGCGTGCTACTGCTACGCCCAATTGTGGCACAGGAACACCTGAGATATGGTTTAAGAGCTTTGCTGAAAAGCAGAAAGATCCGTTAAATGCTTTTATCAGAAAAGAGGTCGCTGAAAAATACGAACCGTACTTTACTTATGTTTTTCCGCCGGTGCGTTTTACAACCGAGGAGCAGAAACAGGTAACGGCTATAGTAAGCGATCTGGAAAGCTATGTGAGCCAAATGGAGGCCAAGTTTATTACAGGTGTTGAGCCATTGACAAATTGGGATAATTATGTTGATACTATCAAGAAAATGAATGTAGAACAATTGCTGAAACTTTACCAGACGGCCTATGATAGGTGGAATAGTATAAAATAAAACTACAGCAACTAATGATCCGCTTAATACTAAAAGCGGATCATTAGTCCATTTTATAAGGAGGACAAAATGAGTGCACCAAGCGAAACTTGTCAGTTCTTACCGGTGAAAGTCCGGATTAGGCAAAGGATAGCCACCAGCCTAACACCTATACCACATGCAAAAGGCCACCTGAAATCAAACATAATATCTATATCTTCAGTAGTAATGTATAAGTGAGTATTGGTGAGGAGCCGGATGTGGGAAAACCACAAGTCCGGTTCTGTGAGGGGCGTAATAAGTCTCTCACGTTGATGAATAGAAGTTTATTAACGAAAGGAAGAGATTTAGATATGTCTGCTCGACGGCTATATGATGATACTATGTTGGTAAAAGTGCATGATAAATACGATGTCATTGTTGCCGGTGGAGGTCCTGCCGGTATAGGAGCGGCCATTGCTGCAGCCAGAAACGGTGTGAAGACCTTGTTGGTGGATCGATACGGTTTTTTAGGCGGTATGTGGACTGTCGGCCTCATCAACCCACTATTCGATCATAGAAATAAAGGCGGTATATTGGAGGAGATGATCGAGCACTTAAAGGAAAGAGGAGCTTGGGGAGGTTTTATAGGGAGCTGTTTTAATTATGAGGTTGTAAAAGTTTTGCTAGACGAAATGATAGTCCAGGCAGGAGTAACACCGCTTTATCATACGTAAGTGCTCAATAAGTCGGGGTAACTAAAAATAGGCACCACAAAAGAGCATAGTAATAAAGAAGGATTTCCCCCTACTATGCCTTCTGATTTATTAATTCTGCTAGCCTTGGTAGTTCCATTTTATGCGAAAAAATATCTTTAACATAACTAAAAAAATTGACTCCAAGCTTTTTGCATGTTGCAGAAATTGTAAGATAATTCTCCCAGGCTGTTGAACCTTCTGCTGTTTTTGTACCTGAACTTATTTTCGTTTTTACCACAAGTTCCCTTAAACCATTTTCCGATAAATTGTTATGTAGTGGTATTTCCGGGTGTTCAAGCACCGTCAAAAGCTGAGTCTTTTTTTCTTTAGTCTGCATAATCCTTTCATCAAGTACATCATACCCTGTCTTGGTACCGAATAACTTGTCAAATTCCTCTGATAATTCTATTTTAAGGTTTTCTGAAGGATTTTTTTTATAGGCTTTTAATCTTTCATAATACTGCTTTATTTGAGACTTGAAATCCTCAATTAACTTAATGTTTTTAAGGAATATGGATTTTATTTTCTTATAATGTCTGTATTCATGTACCCAGCATAATCCTCTTTCTTCAGTAATTTTGTCAAACTGCCCTGCATCATCACTGATAAGAATACTGAAAACCGGCTTCTTTGATCCATTCTGTATCACTTTTTTGCGGTAGGTCTGTTCTTTCTCTCGTTAATAAAATATACAGAATAATATGGGTTGCAAACAATCTGTGCATAGCAGTTTTTACCTGCAACACGAAATCCTGTATCATCAGTTTGCTGATATGTGGTACTCTTAAGCCCTGCCTTATATATCTCTGATTTTTCATTTGAAAGTATCTCTGCATTTTCCTTGATTAATATATTCGATAATGTACCTTCCGACATAATAATTCCAAACTCTTCAAGCAGCTTTACTATTTTATTCTCGGTTATACGGTAATCAAAGTATAATACTGCACATAAAGCCTTAAGATTCGCTCCAAAATCAGTATCCTCCACACCCTCAGGGAATTCAGCTGTATAGGTCTTATGTTCAGAAGGAGAATAATACTTTTCCCTTTTATAGAGTACGTTGTCTGTTTTTATCAGTATCTCTTGGACTATTTTTTCTTCATAGCCTTTAAATTCCGCATCTTCAGGAAGAGTCGACCTGTCAATCTTAATTATTTCTTCCCGGTCTATTTTTATTTTGTCTTTCTTGCTCCCCTTTGTCCAGTTCTTCCTTTGTGGAGGGTTGATGTTGTCATCATCGTCATCCTTGTTCTTCTTGTTAGATGCTTTAATTCTCGGCTTGCCTTTTTCTCCTTTTAACACTGCCAGCTCATTTTTGAGTTGTTGAACCTCTTCCCTGAGTTCACAAACTTCTATATACAATTTATCCACAGTGTTTATTAGAAGATTGATTGTCATCTCAGCCAGAAACGGGTCTCTGCTGACTTTCTTTACATCTATTTCACGTATTTTATTAATTGTATTATTATCTATTCTCTTTATTTTTTACACCAATCTTTGTGTATCTGCACGAAATCATAACACATGTGTATCCTGATTATCCAGTCCGTCTATACCAAAATATAACATCAATGCTTGAATTATCGAATTCCTACTTCCTCTTATTTTATTTTTCAAAGCACGAATTAAAGTTAAATTTTTTTGATTTTCCCCGAGCTATTGAGCACTTACCTGGATTAAACCTAAAAAATGGAATTTAAGTAATGCGCGAAAAATACAAAAAAAAGCGAATTGTACATTTATAAAGATATATCTTTGTGGTTTAATTGATTTAGGAACTTCTTAATAATAATACTACAGCGATACATGCACCTTGAAAAGTTCATAATGTAGTACTAGGGCTGATATAATGAGCATATTTGCTTGGGGAAGTGTCAAAACCGGCAGTTTTTTTTAATCGTATCTGGAGTTCCTGAACAAACAAATGTGCAAGAAATACAAAAAGCATATGGCGGTACCATGAATTCCACGATCTGGATTCACAATGGTCCATCCCTAGATAGCTTTTACATTCCTCGAAACACTGCTCGATTGGCCAGCTCATGGTTGCAACCTTGTGCAACTGCTCCGGCGATATATCCACCGGTGCATTGCATAACGAATATTTGATTCGTCCATCGGCATAGCGTCTGATATAGAGCCATACACCATTGACAGGAAGGTTGTCCCGGCATTCGACTACCCTGAGGCATTTGACTTCAGCTATGATTGGGCCTTTGGCACCTTCGCCCAGAAAGACCTTAGACCAAGGTATATTCGCATCCTCGGCGATGGTCGATACAGGCACCGGTGGGACAGAAGGCCTTTTCTTCAGGTCTCTTCTCCCTCTGCTACTGTATTCAGGGGTAACCATGACCGGCATCTTCGTAAATACGGTAGTGTTGGCATGAACGTCTGCAAAATAGTAGAGGCTATCGGGTATGGAGTCCAAAAACTCCTTATCGTTGCCGAAGAAACTGTCAACGCCGATCCATTTGGCAGGGAACAAGCCGGAAGCTACTGCGTTTTGGATCATCTCGGAGGCCAGTTGTGTTTTTGTCTTGAATAAAAGGTCGTCTGGCACTCCGCATCTTTCCCTGCGTCCTGCATAATCGTCGCCAAACCACTTCTCTGGCATGTAAAGCGACCGGTCAATCAACCCGTAACCTTTACTGCTGGAATAACCGACAAATACACCGACCTGACAGTTTTCGGTCTTACCCAGGCTACCATAGTATTGACGGGCCACACCCACAGATTCCGTCCCTTTCTTTGGCATATCGCATCCATCGGCATTGATCATGCCGTCCGGATCACAGATGAGGGAGGAAAGACGTTTACGGTAGGTTAAAAGCATCTCTGCATCATCCCAAATGCCATCCTTGGAGAAGTTCTGCATTCCCCGTACCGCTTCCTTGCCCTCGTACCGGATAGCGATGGGCTCGATTGATTTACAGCCCAGGTCGCTCAACAGGCCTTTGACATAACATTCCCCATGGATCCGTTGCTCCGATCGGGCATAGCAGTGGCCAAATTCGGCAAGGTATTCGTCTAAAAGATTCCCAAGACATCCTACGGTTTCTGCGGTAATACCCGACTCCGTGAGGATATCGGGACTCCAGTCCGGCTTCTGCAGCATCATGTTCGGCACCCTCTCACGCACATTTTTGAGGGAAGGGTGATGGGAGGTGCTCCTTATATCATGGATAAAGCCTTTGTTTATTACGTATATATAAACCCCTTTGCGGTTGCCGTGATAGACAAACGACTTTCCTAGTTTGGAGAAACCTTTGGTCTCCCCAAGCAATGACCAATTGGTAGCCAGATAACAAGTACCCAAATTATGTGAAGCTTCACATAATTTGGGTTATGTTGAGAAAAGTATTATGCAAAGTAGAGGGTTAAAATCTGCATAAAATGCACACTTCAACCCTCAAGAACTTCACATAATATTCTAGAAATCCTCAATACAATTATACATTATGAATTTGTCAATTATCCCATTTTCGTAGTAATGTTCATACCTATTTATATGGCGCTGTAGTAATAATAACCTTATTTAAGAGGAGGTACAATTAATGGGTAGTGTCTTTAAACGAGTTTTGGTGTTTGTATTAGTTCTATTATTCATTTCCTCGGTTTTTGCAGCATGTGGTCAGGGAACAGCCCAGAAAGATGAGGAAAAGGATATTTCGCAGACTGCCCCAAGCGAAACAAAGCAGGGGGAAGCTGTGAAACCAAGTGAACCCGTAAAGCTTTCGGTACAGTGTTGGGGCTCATCAAACCTTGTTCAATCCTATATGGAAGCCTTGTATGATGCTTTTCCGGAGTATAAGAGCAAGGTTGCATTTGACTACATTATTGGCGGACAGGGTGATGCAGAGTCTATTGAAAAGTTCAGGCTGGCTTTAGCTGCAAAGGATAATATACCTGATATTCTTCAAATAAACTCTACGCAGTTCTACGAATTTGCTAAAGGCGGCATGCTGGTGGATATATCCGCTGATATACAGCCTTATAAGGAGGACATTCTGAAGGGTGCGCTTACAGCGATGGAATGTAACGGAAAGTATTATTCCTTCCCGCAGATGATAAAGACCAAGGTCTGGTACTACAGAAAAGATATTTTTGATGAAGTGGGAATCGATGTAAACAGTATCAAAACTGTAGATGATTTTATTGCTGCAGGTAAGAAGATAAAGCAAAAGTATCCGGACAAATACATCATCAATATTGGTCCCCGGGTTGATAACACCCTTATTCAAACTCTTATCTCGTCTAATGATTCTGCTTTCATAGATGAGAAAGGAAATTACATTGTTACTCAAAATAAAGGAATAAGGGAAGTTTTTGATATCTATAAAAAGCTCAAGACCTCTGATGTATGCCTGAATGTCAACTTTTGGACCCCTGATGGTGATAAGGCATTTGCGGATGGTAAAATAGTGTCCATCCTGAGTGCCGCATGGATGAACGAACATCTTCCCAACTGGGCACCCGACCAGGCAGGCAAATGGGCTTGTGCTCTATGGCCTGAAGCGATTAGACAGGGCAGTGAGTCGGGTGCAGGAATGTTTGTTATACCAGCATCTTCGGCGAATAAAGATGCGGCGAAAGATGCGATGGTTAAATGGGGATTTACCAAGGAAGCAAATATTGCTCTGTTTAAAAGGTTGAAGAGGATTCCCATTGTTAAATCTGCCTTAAGCGATCCGGCGATGAAAACACCTGATAAATACTTCGTCGGTACTACACACTTTGACACATGTGTTGCTGCAATGGACTTTTTCAAAATATTCCCCTATACACCAAAATCAAACCTGGAATTTCAGATCATAAGAGATCAGATAAGTTCTTACTGCCAAGGGGATATCGATCTTGAAACAGCCTTGAAAAATGCTGAAGAAGCAATGAAGACCCAAATTGGTAATCCTTTGGAATAATTACGCAGCAAGGGTATTATAGAGATTTACCTTAAGAAGGTACTGCAGTTGGTCTTCCGGCTACAGGAGCTTGAAGACCAGCTGCTGATAAAAAAGTGGGGGTTGTCTGGATGCAAGAGGTCGTAAAGAGAAGATTTAAGCTTAGTGATAGTGTGGTTGCCTACCTTTTCATATTACCGTTTCTTATATCCTTTATCGTTTTTTTTCTTATTCCTGCCGCCTATTCTCTGGTCCTGAGCTTTTATAAATATAAAGGCTATGGAGAAATGAGGTTTGTAGGCTTGCAAAATTATGTAAATCTGTTGAAGTATAAGTTTTTCTGGAAAACTATAGACAATACATTTTTTTACTTTTTTGCACACCTTGTGCCTGTTATGGTGATTTCCTTCCTGCTTGCCCTAGCAGTAAAGTCAAAGTATATAGGAGAATTCAGCAAGGTATACAAGCCTATTATATTTTTGCCGCAAATGACAGCAATTGTGGCAGCTTCATTGATATGGAGGGTTATTTTTTCAACTAAATCAGGAGTCATAAATCAGATAATCAGGGCTGAAATTCCATGGCTTGAAGACACAAGCCTTATGAGATGGTCGGTTGTTGTTTTAGTCTCATGGCGGGCCATAGGATGGTTTATGGTAATATTTCTGGCAGGATTGACCAGTATAAGTGATGAAGTAATTGAAGCTTCGATAATTGATGGGGCAAATCCCTTTCAAAGAATGACAAGAATATTGCTTCCCCTCATGAAGCCCTTTTTCTCATTTGCATTCTTTATGGACATTATCGGCTCTTTAAAAATATTCGCCGAACCCAATTTGCTGATTTCCGGAAAAGACTTTGCTCCACCGGAAGCAGCATCCATTATAAACATTCTGGTGTTGAACCTGAGAGACGGTAATTTTGGTATGGCTTCTGCAGTTGGTTGGTTACTATTTTTAACTATTTTTATTATTACCATGATGCAGTTAAAATTATTTAAGGAGGCGAACTAGTTGTATGATTGGATATAAAACTATAAAAACTACATTACTCCATCTCATAATGATCATGGTAGTCTTTATCTGCCTTTATCCGTTGTTTATCATGGTTGCAGGATCATTCAAATCAGCGGGGGAACTGGCGTCTAATCCTGCAGGCTTTCCTTCGGTTGTAAGTTTCATCAATTACACCAGGCTCATGAATTTTAATGCGGGGATTATTACAAGAACTTTTTTTAATTCCATATATATATCATGCACATACACCTTGATTTCGCTGCTTTTGTCTTCTTTGGCAGCCTTTGCATTTGCCAAATATGAATTCAG
The DNA here is from genome assembly GCA_013314855.1 of Bacillota bacterium. Taxonomy (NCBI): domain Bacteria; kingdom Bacillati; phylum Bacillota; species Bacillota bacterium. Next base: position 16,187 of record JABUEW010000060.1, read on the forward strand.
GCTAAAAGAAGCCATTTTCATAGGGATACTGATAACCATGATGATTCCAGGCGAGCTTTTGATGCCTCCGTTATACCTGATGTTCTCAAAAATCAGATGGTTGAACACGTACAAGGTACTGATACTGCCGGGAACTGCCAATGTGTTTGCACTTTTTATGCTCAGGCAATATATATCCCAGATTCCCAACTCATTGCTTGAGGCGGCAAGGATGGACGGAGCCGGACATCTGTGCTTGTATAAAAACATTATTGTTCCCGTTGCTTCACCTGCTCTTGGCGCACTTGCCATATTGGTTTTCCTGGGTAAATGGAATGATTACCTGTATCCTAAAATCATGATTATGAATGAAAAGTATTTGCCCATAATGGTAATGCTTCCGATTTTAAGCGAGAAACACTCAATATTCTCCATCCCTTGGGAGCTTGTACTTACCGGGTGTGTGATCGTGACAACTCCTTTAATTGTGATTTTCCTTCTTTTCCAGGAAAAGTTCATGTCTAGTGTGGCCATTGGTGCTGTAAAAGAGTAATTGAATAAGAAAAACTTTATACATTAACTTGTTTGGGAGGTAAATTATGGAGAGATTGCGTTTGGGGTTTATCGGATGTGGGCATATCGCATGTGCTCATATGAAAGGATACAAAATTCTTAAGGACAACGGGCTGTTCGGAAATACCAGCATCACAGCCTTGTGTGATAGTGATGAAAACAGGGCGGCTGCGCTTGTGCAAAGGGACGAGGGGCCAGAACCTGTTGAAGCCGTGGGCCCAAAGGGAGACCCTATGGAAACTGAAAGGACTTATGTTTCGGACATCCAGAATGACAAACCTGATATTTATACAGATTACAGGGAATTGCTCAAGAGTGATTCGGTTGATGCTGTGGTAATAATGACACCTGTGCATACTCATCATGAAATAGCACTGGAAGCGATAAAAAATGGTAAGCATGTATTTATTGAAAAGCCGATGGCTATTACCGTAAAAGCAGCGAAAAAAATTGTTGAGACTGCAAATACTGCAGGGGTAGTACTTGGCGTGGCAGAAACTGCAAGGCATTGGACTTCAGCAAGGCTTACGCGATGGGCTGTCGAAAGCAATATTATCGGACAGCCTCAGACTGCAATTGGAATAAATATTGGCGGATACTGGTCACCTGATAAAATTGTTGCCAATACGCCATGGAGGCATAACAAGCTTACTGCCGGAGCCGGTGCTTCACTGGATGTGTTTGTACATGATTTTCACAAGCTTCGCTATGCATTTGGTGATATTGAAGAGGTATATGCTGTAGTAAAGAGTTTGGAGCCCACAAGAATACAAAGAGATGGTAACGGCAGTATTATTAACAAAATAGAGAGTAATACAGATGATACTGTATGGTGCATCGTTAAGTTCAAAAATGGAGCTGTAGGTCAACTACTGTTTTCATGGGCCGGAAGAGGAGCAGAGACATATTTGCCAAGTACTTTCTATGGTACTAAAGGTTGTATAAAAGGTGATATGCTTTATACAAACGAAGGAGAGTGCAAAAATATAAAGGATTATTTCTTCACAAATGCCAGCATGGAAATCAGAGAAAGGTTTTATCCCAAAGGCATTGTAGATTGCTTCGCTCTTGAAGCTCTCGATTTTATAAGCTCGGTACGTGAAGCTAAAAAACCTGAAACCAGCGGTGAAGAGGGCCTTCTTGACATAGCTTCTGCCTATGCCCTGATAGAATCGTCGAGAACCGGCAAGCCTGTAAAGTTGGACGAAGTGATTTCAATGAAACTTTCAGGCTATGAAGAAGAGCTCAACAATTACTATAAAATATGAGGGGGTCGAAAGACACTATGGCTGATATCGTAAAAATTGCTATTGCAGGACTTGTACATGACCATATAATGTTTTGGCTTGATAATATAAAAAACCTTAAAGACGGTCAGGTTGTTTGCGTCTATGATGAAAACCTCCCGCTTCTTGAGAAGGTATCGGGGGAATTAAATCTGGATAAATCTAGGCTTTATCAGGATTATAACAAAATGTTCGATAACGAGGACATCGATGCGTGTATCGTGTTCTCCGAAACAAGCAAACATTTTGAGATTGTAAAGATATGCGCGAAAAAAAGGATACACGTAATGCTTGAGAAGCCTATCGGACTTAATGAGCTGGAAGCGGCACAGATGGCGGAGGAGTGCCATAGCTCGGGTATCAAGCTTATGGTTAACTATATAATAGGCTTTAAACCTTCATTGAACTATATAAAAAAGGCAATAGACGACGGGGCTATCGGAAGAGTTTTATCCATGAGGTTTCTTGAAGGCCATAAGGGTCCACAGGCATTTTGCTCAAATTATTTTTGTGAATGGCTGTTTGACAGACAGAAAAATGGTGGGGGTGCAATGATGGATTTCGGCTGCTATGGGGCAGCATTGTTTGCATGGTATCTTGGACTGCCTGATAGTGTAACCGCTGTTACAGGGACTCTTAAGCATACCCACTTGGCGGTGGAAGACAATGCAGTATTGGTGCTTCAATATGGAAATGCTATGGGCACTATAGAAGCAACATGGGCGCAGGATTTAGGCAGCTCCGATATCCAGGTATATGGGGAGGAGGGTGGTATAGTGAAGGACCCTATCTCTCAGGATAGACATTTCATCCGTAAAAGCGGTGGAGAATGGGCGGAAATCAATGCATCGGAAACCCCCTATGGGTTGTCCAACCCGATAGAATACTTTGTCCATTGCATCAGCCGTGATTTGCCGATACAAGGGATATTTGAACCCCAATATTCGGTGATGGCTTCAAAAATTCTCGATGCTGCAAAGGAATCAGCACGAACCGGAAAGACTGTCCATATAAAAAAATAATTGAAAAGGAGTCGGTTAAAGTGAAACTAGCACTACATACATGGAATTTTGAAGAGGAATTTAAAAGTGGAAAATATTCGCTTCTTGATATGCCCGCACTTGCCAGAGAATTGGGATATGACGCCCTGGAGATTATGACATACAATTTTGAATCCTTCGAGAAGGCTTATATTGATTCATTCAGGAAAGCTCTTAATGACAGCAATATTGAGCTGGCTGCCATTGATGTCAGAAACCATGGGTTCGCCGGCGATTGGTGGGAATACAGGAACGACATCTGCATAATCAAGCTTTACTCTCATGTTGCCCATGAACTTGGGTGCCCAACCCTTGTTGTCTTCCTTGGCATTTTTAAGGAAGAGGCTGACAGGGAAAATCAGCTGGAAAAGGATACCGCCGGATTAAGGGAATGTGCGATATATGCAAAAAAACTGGGTGTCAACCTTGCCCTCGAAAACCACAGGGTATACGGCCGTACCTGCTTCCTTGAGGAGGAAGCGGAAGCCAGGGATATTATCAAGGTTATAAAGAATGTAGATTGCGACAATTTGGGTTCTTCACCCGATCCTGACAATTTTTATTATGACCCCCTTTACAGTCTTCCCCTTGAAAAGCAGGAAAAGGCTTATTGTGACTATGAAGAGCTTCTGAATTATGCCCTGCACCTTCATATGAAGGTTTCAAAATTCATTACCCCTGAAAAAAACCTCCTGAACGATGGGGAAAGGCTTGCATCCATCATTAGAAAGAGCGGGTATGATGGTTATATGAGTATTGAGCTTTTTAAACCGGATGTAGATGACAAAATTGATTCACTCAGTAAAGCGGCTGCATTTTATAGGGCTAAACTCAAGTCTGGAAGGAAGGAATTATGAATGGGTAATCACGAGCGGGAGGGTGTTGTGTTTGATATACAGCGCTTTTCAATACACGACGGTCCTGGCATAAGAACGACTGTATTCCTTAAGGGATGTCCTTTGAGGTGCAAATGGTGCCAGAATCCTGAAGGTTTGCATATCAGGAGAGAAATACAGTTTTTTGAGAATAAATGCATAATGTGCAAAAAATGCTTTAATATTTGCCCTGAAGATCTGCACAGGCTTGAAAACGGTCTGCATGTCATAAAACGTGAAGGATGCATGTTGTGCGGCAAATGTGTGAATGAATGCTATTCAGGTGCACTCAGATTTTCGGCGGAATATATGACGGTAGATGAGATCATGGAAGCAGTATCCATAGATAAGGTTTATTATGACTTATCCGGCGGAGGTGTGACAATTTCAGGCGGTGACCCGTTATTTCAATGTAGTTTTACCCTTTCAATCCTCAAGGAATGTAAATCGAGAGGAATCAATACTGCAATAGAAACTTCAGGGCATGGAAAATGGCAAGACTTGAAAAAGCTTGTTGATCATTCGGATATAGTTTTTATCGACTTGAAGCTGTATTCCAACATAAAGCACCGGGAGTTCACCGGTGTTGACAACAGCCGCATACTAAAGAACATAATTCGCCTTGATAATCTCAGAAAACCTTTTATTGTAAGAACCCCGATTGTTCCCGGCGTTAATGACAATGAAACGGAACTTCAGTGTATAGCGGATTTTATTAAAAAACTTACAAATGTAATGTATTGGGAATGGATTCCTTACCATAGGCTGGGTGAAAGCAAGTACAGGGCACTTGGATTGGATATTCATCCATTTTCTAAGGATGGCATGTTGAATAAACAGATATTGAAGGAACTTGCTTCCAAAATTGATTTTGACGGGATAGAACTTAAGCTGTAAATGTTTTTGAATTACTAATTTTACTTGTAAAGGAGTGCAAATGGATGGACAATAAAATTAAGCTGGGTATTATTGGGTGTGGTGATATTGCAACAAAGAAATTTATAAACGCTATTGAGCAGAACAATAACGTTGAACTTATCAGTGTTTGTGATGTTGTAAAAGAAAAGGCAGAACGCTTGTATAAGCAGAAAAAAGCCAGGTCCTTTTATATGGATTACAATGAAATGCTTGAGAAGGAGGATATGGATGCTGTAATCATTTCGACTCCCCATAGCTATCATGCAGGTCCCGCTATCGGTGCCGCAAAAGCGGGGAAACATATCCTTCTGGAAAAACCGATGGCCGTAAATATTGAGGAAGTCGATGCCATTATTAAAGCTGTCAAAGAAAACAATGTAAAATTTGTTCCATTACCTTTTGTTCATAGTCCAGTATTTTTCCGGTGTAAAAAAATGATAGACGAAGGCTGTATAGGGGATGTTGCCGGAGCAGATGCAATATCGATAAGCGGTGGATATCCCCCTTCACCATGGTATCTGTCAAAAAACGCAGGTGTGGGAGCTATAGCTGACCTGGGCATATACAGTATCAGCACGATTATAGCACTGATGGGACATGTGAAAAAATTGTGGTGTGTCAGCGCAAAAACAGTGGAAGATGTTCCTTTCGGCGACGGAGTGAAATATAAACTTGAGCAGGAAGACTGCGCGAGACTTATGCTGTTATTCAGCAGCGGGAAAATAGGCAGCGTAACATGTGGGTGGGCCCATGGGGGAGGCACAAGCAATGTTACTGTTTATGGCAAGAGAGGCATCCTGATTCTGAACGGATGGGAGAACAATCAACTGCTGTATTCTGCCAACGGTAATTCGGACCCAGTAAGTTTGGGACATCATGAGAAGGTGAAATTCCTTGGTATTAATTATAATATTATAGAAAATTTACCCTCCTACGGGGGACCTGCGGTTCAATTTCTCGTGGACGCCATAAGAACAGACAAAGATTTATCTGAATATATTGAGCTTAACAGACATATTATGGATGTCATATTAAAGAGCAGCATTTCGTGCGAAAATGGCACAGTTGTCGAGATGGAATAATGGTGGAATAAAGGAGTGTTTAATTATGGGTAAAAGATGGACTTATAGAAAAAGACTTGAGGTTTTAAAAGAAACCAAGTCTTTGCATACCAAAATAAAACGGAAAATTGAAGGAGACAGGGATACGGATGACTGGGGTCAAATCCCTGCCCCAGATTTTATTTTTAAACCGGAAACAGACCTGCCGGAAGGAAGAATAATGGGACCACTGTGTTGTGCGAAAAATTTCCGCAAGCTGCTTGGACAAATGCCTGTGTATGTGAATAAATACAGTTCAATGCTTGGCGGGTATACGGATGTGTTTTTTAAGTATGTTACCCAGTGGGATCCGGAGGAATACTGGACAGAACTTGCTCCAGCCCAGAAAAAATACAATATTATATGTGGTATCGGAAATAGCCATCACTTTAGTGTTGATTACAAGATAGGTTTTAGATATGGGTTTAAAGGGCTGCTGCAAAAAATCAGGCATTACAGAGCATTGAATTCTTCACCTGTAACGCCCGACTTCTATGACGCTTTGGAAGAGGTAGTATTAGGTATACAGGAATGGATCAGTCGGCACATCAATGAAGCAAGGAGAATGATGGAATTTGAAGAGGATTCCGAGCTTAAACAATTCCTTTGTGAACAGATAGAAGTGAATGAAAGAATATTGAATGATCCTCCTCAAACATTTAGAGAGGCTTGTCAGTGGATTGTATGGTATCAGATGGCAGCCAGGTGTTATAACGGAAGTGGAGCGCTTGGAAGTATAGATCAGCTTCTTTTACCTTTCTATACAAAGGACAAAAAGTCAGGAATTCTTACAGATGAAGAAGCGATATTTCACATAGCATGTTTAAATCTGACCGACCCTCAATATATGCAGATAGGGGGGCTGGATAAGCATGGCAGGGATGCTACCAATCCGCTATCTTTTTTGGTCCTAGAAGCTATTCACCGTCTAAAACTGACAGCAAACCTTGCAGTTGGAGTTCATGACCAATTAAACGAGGAGCTTTTCGATAATGCCGTAAAAATGTTGTTTGAAGATAGAAATGGCAATCCCAGGTTTTTTAGTGCAACAAATATCATCAATGACTATGCGAAAAACGGTATACCAATGGATGATTGCCTTGAGCTATCACAAACAGGTTGCCACTGGTTCAGTATACCGGGTAAGGAGTATTCATTCTGTGATGTTATAAAAGTGAATTTTGCCGCTATATTGAATGTAGCATTCAATGAAATGATGGCTGATACAAATGCAAATCCTTCGCTAGACAAGCTCTGGCTCAAATTTGTGGAGCATCTGAAGACAGCAATTTATGTGGTTGCCAGAGGGATAGATATTCATATGGAAAACAAGCATAGATTTTTCCCTGAACTGGTTCTGGATCTCTTATGCTACGATACGTTGGAAAAGGGGGAGGATGCTTCCCATGGAGCCTTGAAATACAACTTCATATGTGTGGACGGGGCAGCCCTTGCAACTGCTGCCGATTCATTTGCTGCTATTGAAACCAGGATTGAAAATGAAAAAAGAATATCGTTCAAGGAGCTTAAATTCCTTCTTGATACGAATTTTGTAGGAAATGAATCTAAAAGAATGATGATGATGAATGTTCCGGGTTATGGGAGAGGAAATACCTGTGGTGACAAATGGGCTGTAAAAATTGTTAACATTTTTTGTGAAACTGTAAGGGAAAAAAGCACTCCGAACGGTTGGAATATGATCCCCGGCCTATTTTCCTGGGCGAGTACAATTCCTATGGGAAAGGAAGTTGATGCTACCCCGAATGGCAGAAAAGCCAAGGAGCCTATTTCCTTCGGAGCAAATCCCGACCCGGGCGAAATGAAGGGTGGAGGACTTAATCCCATATCTATTTCACAAGCAGTAGCAATGGTTCAGCCTGGTTATGGAAATACAGCCCCTCTTCAACTCGATGTTGACCCTGGCATTCTTTATGATGGTCATGATGGGTTATCAAAATTTAAGGAATTGATCAGGGGACACTTTAAGCAGGGTGGAACCCTAATAAACGTCAATGTGCTTGATAAAAAGCAAATAGAGGAAGCTTATTTGGACAAAGAAAAGTATCCTGACTTAATAGTGCGGGTGACAGGTTTCAGCGCATATTTTGCATCCTTGTCGGATGAGTTTAGAAAATTGGTTTATAATCGCATTGTATCTATGGATGAATAACGAGAGCCCTTATTATGAAGAAAACAACAAGACGGCTTTGAAGGATATGACAAAACCTATGGCGGTAAGTGAATATAAGCTGCTGCAGGAAGTCCCATGTGAGTTGAAGAGTAGTTTGACTACTATTTAGTACTACAGCGATACATGCACCTTGAAAAGTTCATAATGTAGTACTAGGGCTGATATAATGAGCATATTTGCTTGGGGAAGTGTCAAAACCGGCAGTTTTTTTTAATCGTATCTGGAGTTCCTGAACAAACAAATGTGCAAGAAATACAAAAAGCATATGGCGGTACCATGAATTCCACGATCTGGATTCACAATGGTCCATCCCTAGATAGCTTTTACATTCCTCGAAACACTGCTCGATTGGCCAGCTCATGGTTGCAACCTTGTGCAACTGCTCCGGCGATATATCCACCGGTGCATTGCATAACGAATATTTGATTCGTCCATCGGCATAGCGTCTGATATAGAGCCATACACCATTGACAGGAAGGTTGTCCCGGCATTCGACTACCCTGAGGCATTTGACTTCAGCTATGATTGGGCCTTTGGCACCTTCGCCCAGAAAGACCTTAGACCAAGGTATATTCGCATCCTCGGCGATGGTCGATACAGGCACCGGTGGGACAGAAGGCCTTTTCTTCAGGTCTCTTCTCCCTCTGCTACTGTATTCAGGGGTAACCATGACCGGCATCTTCGTAAATACGGTAGTGTTGGCATGAACGTCTGCAAAATAGTAGAGGCTATCGGGTATGGAGTCCAAAAACTCCTTATCGTTGCCGAAGAAACTGTCAACGCCGATCCATTTGGCAGGGAACAAGCCGGAAGCTACTGCGTTTTGGATCATCTCGGAGGCCAGTTGTGTTTTTGTCTTGAATAAAAGGTCGTCTGGCACTCCGCATCTTTCCCTGCGTCCTGCATAATCGTCGCCAAACCACTTCTCTGGCATGTAAAGCGACCGGTCAATCAACCCGTAACCTTTACTGCTGGAATAACCGACAAATACACCGACCTGACAGTTTTCGGTCTTACCCAGGCTACCATAGTATTGACGGGCCACACCCACAGATTCCGTCCCTTTCTTTGGCATATCGCATCCATCGGCATTGATCATGCCGTCCGGATCACAGATGAGGGAGGAAAGACGTTTACGGTAGGTTAAAAGCATCTCTGCATCATCCCAAATGCCATCCTTGGATACGTCAAGTTTTTCTAAAAGCCTCGCCAGTACTACAACGTCAAACTATATCTAAACAATTCACAAACGAGGTGATATAATAGAATAGAGGCTTCGGTATGACTATACTTACAGCAGCTGGAGAAAAAGGCACTGATTATCTCCAGGGAGTTAAGCCTTGCCAAATTTAAGCCTAAGTACAGCTCTACCTAAATTCGTTACCAGATAAAAATCAACCAAGGATAACAATAAGTTTTTAGGTGGCAATATTACTGGACAAACACCAGATGCAGTTTCTTAAAATGATGTTTGAGCACCTTGAGAGTCTCAAAGCGCATCTTTCGGAGGTGGAAAGCCAAATTAATTCATTTATCCGGAAATATGACCATCAAATAGAGCTAATAGATGGTATACTGGGTATTGATAAAACTGCTGCTTCTACCATACTTGCAGAAATCGGCACAGATATGAGTAAATTCAAAACTACTAAACATATTTGTTCATGGGCGGGATTAAGTCCAGGCAATAATGAAAGTGCAGGCAAAAGAAAACGAGTAAGCATCAATAAAGGTAACCCATATATAAAATGCATCCTCTGTGAAGTAGCCTGGATAATAACCCGCCAGAGGAAATCATATC
>JABUEW010000061.1 GCA_013314855.1 Bacillota bacterium
ATTTATTTTCTTCACTATACTTGCTTTCTTCATTACGATCACCCTTTTCATTAGATTTATTCTTAGATATATTTTCCTTATATGGCACTAGCATGGCTACCCTTTTTCCGTTTTTGGTAATTATAATGTCCTCCGTTTCCGAAAACTTAAGGTATTTACCGAAACTATTCTGTAATTCCGTAGTGGTAACAATCATAAATTTCACCTCTTCAAGTTTATTTTAGCTATTTATAAAAATATTATACCTATATAATTAAAAATGTCAACAAATTAGCTAAATTAATAGAAAAATTTTAAAAATATATGTACAGAGTTTAGTGAATGCTACTTTATTAGTTATAAATTTTAAAAATTACTGTAGATTTTTGCAGTATTGTAGTATAATAGTAAGAAATATATACAATTGAGCAAATAATTACATAAGAAAATATGGTAGGAAGGAGTTATTTGCAAAGATGGGTTACCGTAAAGAAAATAACAGGAAGGCAGAAATTATTATGAGGTTGTCTGAATTTGAAATGCCTCCCATGCAGGATGTATTAATAGTAGGAAAGAGAGCTGCCATTGGTCCCGAGGCAGCAAGAAGGATGGTTGATGTATTGTCTCCGGAACAGTATGATATTGTAAGGATAGACCACCCGGTGATTGAAGCTGTTGTTATAAGAAAAGCTCTACTTAACATGATCTCAAAAGATAAGTTACTGGAATTAATTATAGAAGAAGGGGGGAAAATTGCTAACGAAACTTTAATAATTAAGGCACAAGTTAATATCACAATTCAGGTTAGCAAATCTATAGAATTATGATTAGAAAAGTTAAAGATATTATGGTGAGGGATTTTATTAAGATTGATGCCCTTTGTAGAGTGGGCAGAATACAGGAAATAGCTTTAGAAAAAGGATATGATTGTTTTCCGGTGGTTGAGGGTGATAGAATAATTGGAGTTTTGACCACTCAAGAACTAATAAAAGCTCATTCCAACAGAATTGCTGCTGATGCTGTATCGAATAAATACGAAGTTATATCTCTTGATGCCAACTTATGGACAGCAGAAGAGATAATAAAACAAAAAAAGATTAATATTTTACTTGTAAAAGAAGATGAAGAAATATGCGGTATTATTACAAAACACCTTCTTGATGCTGAATTGGGAAAACATGTCGACCTGCTGACAGGGCTTTACAGGAGTGATTATATATATTATAAGGCAGTAGAACTTGTAAAAGAGGATATGGACTTTTCCATCATTTTTTTAGATATTAATAATTTTGGGCATATAAACAAAACATATGGCCATGTAAAGGGAGATATTATATTACAGGAAGTCAGCATATTGCTTAAAAAAAGTATTCCTAGCGATGCTTATTTATGTAGGTTTGCGGGAGATGAATTTATTGTATTAATTCCATATAATATAAAAGATTCTATATCTATTGCAAATAAGCTGGTTGATGTTGTATTATGCCATAAATTTCAAAACAATATATTAGTTACTATCTCAGCTGGGATAGCAGGAAAAAACAAATATAATATAAAATTACACAGTGCATATTCGGTTGTTACAAATATCATAAATACTGCCAGTCTTGCTTCTTCAAAAGCAAAGGCTGAGAAAAGTAAAATAAGTATAGCAGGTAATTTTAAATCAGATGAAATTGCTTAATAGTTGCTTAATAGTATATAATAAATATAAATACCTCTTTTAAAGTTTTAATACCAACATTATTAGGGGATAAGATATGAGAGTAGAATATTTAGGTACAAAAGGAACGTGGCGTGAGGTTGCAGATTCGGCAAACACTACAATAAACCGGGAATCGGGTACAAAGGAGCCTTCATCCCAGTGGAAAAGACGGATGCTTCTCTGTGAACATTCTCCAATACGCCAGCTATTTATTAAATGCAAATGGTATGACTTAAAATATTGGATATCGGTGCATTTTGTAAGGCATAAAATTGGTATTGAACACTGGGTGAGGAGCCAAAGAGAAGACCGTACCGGCATTGACCGGGATGGACTACCCCAGGCAAATACTGTTGAGCATGAGATTCTTGCCAATGCCCAGGCTATGATAAATATTTCAAGGAAGAGGCTTTGTAACCAGGCGTCCAAAGAAACAAGAGAAGCGTGGAAAGCTGTGCTGGAAGCTATAAAAGAGGAACAGCCTGAATTGTACAAGGTATGTGTGCCTGATTGTATTTACAGGGGCTGGTGCTATGAATTTCATTCCTGTGGGTACCATAAAACAAAAGAATACCAGGAAAGACTTAAGGAATACAGGGAAGGAATTAACCCGTAAGGATGGAAGTAACATCATTCTCAGCTAAAGTTTATTTTTAGGGAGTTGGATACAATTGAGGACTTTAGCAAATTTGGATTTAAAGAAACGGTATATATTCTTTTTTGTTTTGGTATCTATTGTACCCATTATTATAATTATGTTGCTATTGTATATACCTGTAAAAAATTTGTTTAAGGATGAAGTTATCCGTTCCGATAGCCTTAAAACAAGGCAATTAAGAGATATTATGGACGTAAGGACAACAGAAATATATAATATTGCCGTCCAAATATCTATTGATAAACGAGTAAAAGAATTTCTTTATGTAAAATCCCCTCTTGACCATATAGGTAATTTTTATATTAACGATGTTTCACAGATAATAAAGAACTACAGGGCAGGAAATAATTTTGTTAGTTTTATAGCTATTTATTTCAAACAAGGCTGTATAGTTGTTACAGATGAAGGTAAGTATCAAGATGATTATTTTTTTGAAAATATATTAAGATATGAAGGCATGGAGCCTTTAGAAGTAAAGGAGTTAATGTCCCGAACTTACTATAACGAATACCTTCCTATTAAGAATATAAGCAGTGCAGCTACAATAAACGGCAAATACGTGACATACATTCAATCAATCCCTATTGGTGAAAAAAATGCACCTGTAAATATCATAATGCTAATTGAAGAAAAGAATATGCTGGCTATGGTCGGTGAAACTAATATTGAACATAAAAGACAATTAACAATTGTAAAAGAGGATGGAGAGATCATTTTTTCAAAAGGTGGAGGAGAAGACCTATTACCGGAAATTTTACAGAAAACATTTTCTGATGAAGGCTCTTATGTATTACAAACACCAGGCCTCTCAAGTGTTGTTGTATCTTATGCAAAATCTAATGCCAAGAACTGGATATATGTTGTTATAACAAATATGGATAGCATAATATCCAAGGTAAATAAAATAAGGAACTTTACTATTTTAATTGTTCTAATTGCTGTGGCAATTGCCGTATCCTTGTCGGTAATGATGGCAGATTTAAGTTATTCACCATGGAAGAACCTGACGAAATATATCACAAGTGTATATAATAAAACTGATAATAATAAAAAGTATGAGGATGAGTACCGGTTTGCAATAGATACAATAGAGAATCTATTAAGTGAAAAAAGGAAGCTTCAGGATGATATGGATAAAAACCAAAATTATATGATGAACAATATTCTTATGAACATTTGTACAGGTAAAGTTCTTTCAAATGATTTAATAAGTAAAATAGAAGTGTTCTTGCCATATAAGTTATATTGCGTGATTATGGCTGATTTTGAAAGTAGTGAGCATTTAAAGATGTCAATATCCCAGTTTATATTCAGGTATATAGGTATATTTTATTCCGGTTGTAGATTATATAGCTTTATAGATGAAAAAGAACGTTTATGCCTGGTGCTTAATATTACTTCTTATGATACCAATACAATAATTCAAAAGATAAAACATGTAAGAGATGCTGTTAGTAATCATTTTGGTATTACCATTTACATTGGTGTAGGAAATGTTTATGAAGGGGTAGATAAACTTCATATTACTTTCAAGGAATCCAAAAAATCATTGGAATATTGTTTACTCAAAGGAAATGACCCTGTAGTATATTTCCCTGAAATAGAGAAATATATTTTTTCATCTCTTAACCTGCCTGTACATTCCGGAAATCCATTGCTAAATTCAGTCAAAATTGGAGATTTTAATACTTGTTTCAGTTTACTCAATGAGTATTTTGAGAACATTGTAAATAACGCAGGTGATGCATCAGTGCATTATATGTATTGCCTGTTTTATAATTTTGTAGGCGTTATCCTGAAAGCTTGTGAAGAAATAAATGTAGATTTTGAGGTTGTATTTAAGCAAAGTCCCGAGCAAATTCTGGACATAGATAAGTATCGGAATTCAAGGCAAATGATAGACAGTGTGTATAGTATTTACAGGCAGCTGTGTGATTATGTACAAAACAATAAAAGTAGCCAAAATATTAGCCTTAAGAAACGGATAGAAAAAATATTATATGAAAGTTACTCCAACAAAAACTTTTCTCTTGTTGAGCTTGCTGACAATCTTGGCTATTCTTCATCCTATCTTAGTCGATTTATAAAACAAGAATTTGGAACGGGGTTTGGCGACCTTCTCAACAATATAAGACTTGAGAAGGCAAAGCATATGTTATCAGCAGGATTGAAACAAATTGGTGAAATTTCCGATGCAGCAGGATATACAAGCATTAATAGTTTTATTCGCACATTCAAACGAGTAGAGGGCATAACACCCAAACAATACCGGGATATGATGTACGCCGAGATAAATGCTGAAAAGCTTTCAGCACATTAAAACATCCGCATTTAGAGAATAGGGTATTGCTCTTTTTAATTGGCTTTCTGCAGAAACTACAAACCCTGTAATTTATTGCATGGTTTGTTAAAAGAACAAGCAGCCTTGCAGAATGATTATTATGTCATGTAGAGTTAAAAAAAGTAAAGTAATGAATATAGTCAAAGTCATCTATTGTTAACCAAAGTAAAGTATTTTGTATTTACTTAAAGATAACAACTAAGTTAGAATGAGAATAGGTAATAACTAATAAACAACAATGAGCACAAAATATTTGAAGTAGTATGTATGGGGTTGGTAATATTGAGAATAAATAATATAGTCTTATTAAAACATTCGAAATTGAAGCAGCTAAAATTAAAACAGGAAAAAGGCTTTCAAAGATTTATTAAAACATTAAAAAAAGAGAAGTACTTGTGGATACTTGTATTACCGGGTATAATATGGTATTTGATTTTTGCATATGGTCCTATGTACGGCCTTGTAATTGCCTTTGAAAGATACTCTCCGGCAAGAGGAATTTTAGGAGGGCCATGGGTAGGGTTTAAGTGGTTTAAACAGTTTTTTGAATCACAATTTTTCTGGCGTTTAATAAGAAATACTTTACTTCTTAATATATATAGCATAATATTTAGTTTCCCCGCACCAATAATTCTTGCCATTATGCTTAATGAAATAAAACATGGATGGTATAAGAAAGCTGCACAGACCATTAGTTATTTACCGCATTTTATATCTACTGTAATAGCAGTGGGAATGGTTGTTAACTTTTTGTCTACTGATGGTTTCATAAATAATTTGATTAGCTTATTAGGAGGGCAAAGAAAACAGTTTCTTGTTATGCCTGAATGGTTCAGGACAATATATATAGCTTCTGGTATATGGCAGTCTGCAGGATGGAATTCTATAATATATCTTGCTGCAATAAGTGGAATAGATAGTCAGTTATACGAAGCAGCTATAGTAGATGGAGCCACAAAATTAAATCAAATATGGCATATTACAATTCCAGGTATATTGCCAACTATAATTATTCTTTTAATACTTAACTTGGGGCACATCCTAAGCGTAGGATATGAAAAGATTATACTTTTGTATAACCCAGCTGTGTATGAAACAGCTGATGTAATAAATACATATGTATACAGGCGTGGTGTCGCTGGTGGGGAATTCAGCTTTGGAACTGCAGTGGGATTATTTCAATCAGTAATCAATTTTATTATGATTATTTTGGCAAATAAGATAAGCAGGAATTTAAGTGAAATCAGCTTGTGGTAAGAGGGAGTTGAAGCTAATGTTAAAGAAGCTTTCAATAGGAGATAGAATATTTTATGCTATTGATTATATGTTTATTGCACTGGTTATATGCATTACGCTATACCCTTTTGTTTATATTCTCAGTTGCTCTATAAGTAATCCTGCTGCTGTTGCTGTAGGTAAAGTATGGTTATTGCCCAAAGGGATTACTTTCGATGCATATAGGAGGGTTATTGAGGATAGGTTAGTATGGATAAGCTATAAAAATACTCTCTGGTATGTTAGCGTAGGTACCACCATAAATATGTTACTTACAACCATTACTGCATACCCTCTTTCAAGGAAAAGGTTCAGCGGAAGGAATCCAATAATGATGTTTATTTCCTTTACAATGTTTTTTAGTGGGGGTATGGTCCCGACATATCTTCTCGTAAAAAATCTGGGATTGATTAATTCTCGATGGGCAATTGTAATTCCAGTTGCTATTAGTACATGGAATTTAATAATAATGCGTACCTTTTTTGAAGGCATACCAGAAAGTTTATACGAAGCTGCCACTATTGACGGTTGTAATGATATAGGAATTTTATTGAAAATTTACTTAAGCCTTTCGAAACCTGTTATGGCCGTTATGGTTCTATTTTATGCAGTAAGTCATTGGAACAGCTATTTTAATGCCATGCTATATTTAAATAAAGAAGAATTATATCCTCTTCAAATGCTGCTTAGAAAAATATTAATTCAGTATGAGCAAAGTGATTTGATGGCAGATGTTATGGAGGGGAGAGATGCAGTTGGACAGACCATACGTTATGCCACTATAATTATTTCTTCTCTTCCGATAATTAGTGTTTATCCTTTCTTGCAGAAATACTTCGTCAAAGGGGTTATGATAGGAGCAATAAAAGGGTAAAATTGTGAATTCCCCCTTGAAGGGGTTAATATAAAAATAATAGTTATAAAAAGTTGAGAAGGAGGGTTTATATTTATGTTTAAAAGAAAATTAATGGTACTAATAAGTGTAATACTGGTATTATCCATGCTGCTAGCGCTTACAGCTTGCAGCGGGAAAAAAGCAATTGGTGACGGAGATAAGTCATCAGGTTCGACCGATAGTAGCCCTAAAGGAGATACTTCAAAGAATGACAGTTTAAAAGGTTCTCCAATGTTGCCAATAGTAAAAGATAAACTTACCTTAAGAATCCTTTCACCAACCCGTGCTGATATTCAGCTTGGCAACGATATGCCTGTATTCCAGGAACTTGAGAAAAGGACAAATATCCATCTTGAGTGGGAAATACTACCAATAACTAATCCTGACGAGAAATTTAATCTTATTATGGCATCTGGAGACATACCTGATATTATTGGGTACTCAAACACAGATTTGGTCCTTAAATATGGGATGGAAGGTAACCTTATACCATTGCAGGATTTAATTAAAAATTATGCTCCAAATATTAAAAAAGCCCTGGATAACCCTTTGCAAGGAGAGAAACTGCCTTATAAGATGAATGTTTGGGGAGAAATAACTGCCTTAGACGGAAATGTATATAGTATACCTTGTTTAACTTCATCTAACGCTATTGGAGCAGTATATGGGATACGTGAAGATTGGCTTAAAAAGCTGGGATTGAATATTCCGGAAACCATTGACGAGCTCTATAATGTGTTAAAAGCATTTAAAGAAAGAGATCCTAATAGTAATGGAGAACAGGATGAAATCCCCTTTATAGCAGGTCAAGGTGGCAAAACTAATACCATACTTCCTATCATAAACGCTTTTGGCGCCCATATGGATCTTTATGTAGACCCAGCTACTGATACAATAAAATATGGACCTATAGAAGAAAGTTATAAAGAAGGTTTGGCATTCCTTAATAAATTGTATACAGAAGGTTTACTAGAGCAAGACTACCTTACAGCTACAAGAGATCAGTGGCTTAGTAAGGCAGGTGGAAACAAGGCAGGATTTATGTTTGTATGGCCTGGAAGTGGATTTGCAGCGTCAAATGCTGCACTTCAAAAACTGAATCCTGAATTTAATTTTACTCCTATACTTCCTATGAAAAGTAAAGATGGAAAGAGATATAAAGATAGTGCTACTGCTGGAAGATATGTTCTTTACAGAACATCTATTTCCAAGTCAAACAAATATCCAGTAGAAACTATAAAATATCTGGATTATCTCTTTACTGAAGAGGCTACAATTCTGGTTAGCTATGGAATAGAAGGATTGCATTATAATATGGTTAATGGAAAACCGGTATATACTGATCTAATTACCAAGAACCCCGAAGGAATTGATCCTGAAACAGCAAGAATTAAAGACGGCATGTTCTGGCAAGCGCTTCCTTATCAGATTGGGTGGGATTCTCATTTCCAGGCTATGGAGAAAACTGCTCCCTGGACAATAAAAGCCTGGGAACTTTATAGAGAATCAGGGATTGTTGAAGCACCGATGCCAACGTTAATGCTTTCAGAAGAAGATCATTCCACAAGAATTCAGATTTCAACAGAAATTAAAACCTACAAAGAACCTATGGTAGATAAGTTTATTATGGGTGTTGAATCTCTGAATAAATTTGATGAATATGTAAATCAAATTAAGAAATCCGGACTAGATGACCTTCTTAAAATATTGAATGATGCATATAGTAAATATAAACAGGCAGGAAAGAATTAAGATACCTGAAAGGAATAGATATAAAATTACCAACAAATATAATAGGGCGTTTAAACCGCCCTTGTTTTTTTTCTATAGCTTTTATATTGATTCGTAAAAGACAATAGTTACAAGAAATTATCAGGTATAGATATATTTGCATATTAGATAACTATATGAGATAATTTAAATTGTAAAGCATTATTAAAACTTTTATTGTAATAATAAAGTAAAACTTTTTTGAAATAAACTTATATAAACAAATAATGATACTGAAAATAAATAACATTAAGGACTATAAAAAATAAATAATTGGAGGGCGTAAAATTATGGATAGCAGGGCTGTAATAAAAAAGGTCATTGAATTCGATAATCCTGGACGAATTGGCTTTTGCTTGAGTGATGGTTACCCAAATGACTTTGTTTTTGCAGGTGCGAAGAAGAGGGAAGATTTTGACTCTGAATGGCACAAACCCGAGGACTTTATAACAGAATATTCATTATATTAAGAAAGGCTTATATTGACAATGCAGGTATACATATTTAAAATATAACTAATAATTTAATAATACATACTATGATAATATTATAAGAATAAGAAAGACAATTTGCCTGGCGTTGATGTAATGTTACTTAATATGTTTTTATGAGAGGAAGATTAAAATGCTTGTAAAAGCTCCTAAAGGGACGCGGGATATTCTCCCGTGGGAAGTTTATAAATGGCAATATATAGAAAAAGTAATAGCAAAATTGTGCAGAAATTTTGGGTATGAGGAAATAAGGATTCCTGTTTTTGAATATACTGAATTGTTTCAAAGAGGTGTGGGAGATACAACCGATATAGTACAAAAGGAAATGTATACCTTCCAGGACAAAGGCGGAAGGAGCATAACCTTAAGGCCTGAAGGTACTGCAGGGGTAGTAAGGAGTTATATAGAAAATGGTATGGCATCATTACCCCAGCCGGTAAAGCTTTATTATAATATTACAGCTTACAGGCATGAGAATGTACAAAAAGGAAGGTATAGGGAATTTAACCAGTTTGGAGTTGAGGTATTTGGTGCATCGGGCCCTTCTGTAGACGTAGAAATAATAAGTATAGTTGATGTACTGTTTAAGAGGTTGGGCTTGAAAGGTATTGAACTTGATATTAACAGTATAGGATGTCCAGGTTGCCGAAGAGAGTATAACCTAAAATTAAAAGAATTTTTAAAGCCTTTATTAGGAAAACTTTGCAATAACTGTATCGAACGCTTTGAAAGAAATCCTTTAAGGATACTGGATTGTAAGGAAGAAAAATGCAAACAATATGTTAAGGATGCCCCTGCATTGTTGGACAATCTGTGTGGTGAATGTAAGGCGCATTTTGAAGGCTTGAGAGCCGGCCTTGATAACCTGGAGATAAATTACAATATTAACAAGAATATAGTAAGGGGCTTGGATTATTATACTAGGACAGTTTTTGAATTTGTATCTTCTAATGTGGGTACCCAGGGCACTATATGCGGAGGCGGCAGGTATGATGGGCTTGTTGAGCTGTTCGGTGGCCCAAAGACTCCCGGAATAGGATTTGCACTGGGAGTAGAAAGGCTTCTTATGGAAATGGAAAGCCAGGGAATTGAAATTGCGAAGCCGGAGGGTATTGATATATATATTGCACCAATTGGAGATACTGCCGATAGGTATGCCGAAAAGCTTGTATATCAGCTGCGAAGTGTAGGAGTCAATGCAGAAAAGGATGTTATGGGAAGAAGTCTTAAAGCCCAGATGAAATATGCAGATAAGCTTGGAGCTACTTATACAGTGGTAATAGGAGATAATGAAATTGAGAGCAATAGGGCGGTACTGAAGAACATGAAAACCGGAGAGCAAAAGGATGTAAGCCTGGATTCAATATTGAATAGATTGAAAAATAAATAACAACTAATAAATTACAAATTAAATTACAAATTAAATTACAAATAAGTTACCTTAGATACGCTTAAAAGTAGAAGTAGGAGGAATAAGTATGGAAGAATCAATCTATGGCATGAAAAGGACCCATATGTGCAATGATTTAAGATTAAAGGATGTAGGTCAAAAAGTTACAGTTATGGGCTGGGTGCACAAGAGAAGAGACCTGGGGGGTGTTATATTTATTGATTTGCGTGATAGATCGGGTATACTCCAGGTTGTGTTCCACTTAGGTGACAATGGGGAAATATTTAAAAAAGCAGAAAGTTTAAGAAGTGAATATGTAGTAGCAGTAACGGGAGAAGTTGTTAAAAGGGATCCTGAAACCGTAAATCCCAAGATAGATACGGGGGAAATTGAGGTGAAAGCAAGAGAACTGAGAGTTTTAAGTACTGCGGAAACACCTCCTTTATATATTGAAGAAGATTTAGATGCTAATGAGCTAATAAGGCTCAAGTATAGGTATCTTGATTTAAGAAGACCTGATATGCAAAGAAACATTATATTAAGGCATAGAGTTGCCAAGCTTGCCAGAGACTATTATGATTCCAAGGGTTTCCTGGAAATTGAGACACCTATGCTTACCAAGAGTACCCCTGAAGGGGCAAGAGATTATCTTGTGCCCAGTAGGGTCCATCCCGGAAAGTTTTTTGCCCTGCCTCAGTCACCCCAGCTTTTTAAACAGCTTCTTATGGTGTCCGGATTTGATAGATACTATCAAATAGTAAAATGTTTCAGAGATGAAGATTTGAGAGCTGACAGGCAGCCTGAATTTACCCAGATTGATGTTGAGATGTCCTTTGTTAATGTCGAGGATGTAATCGAGGTAAACGAAGGTTTTGTGAAAAAAGCTTTTAAAGAAATCCTTGGAATAGAGTTTAACGAACCTTTTACCAGGATGTCCTATCAGGAGGCCATGGACAGGTTTGGTTCAGATAAGCCGGATATTAGGTTTGGCCTTGAGCTTGTCAACATATCCGATATTGTAGAAAATAGTGGTTTCAAGGTGTTTTCCGATGCAGTGAAAAATGGGGGAAGTGTAAGGGTTATTAACGCGAAAGGTTGTGGAACCAAGTTCAGCAGGCGGGAAATAGACAGCCTTGTTGATTTTGTAAAGGACAATAAGGCAAAAGGTATGACCTGGATTGTTGTGGAAGAAAATGAGCTTAAGTCTGCCATTACCAAATTCCTTACAGAAGAAGAAATTAAGGCAATACTCGGAAGGGTGAAAGCTGAGCCGGGAGATCTAATATGTTTTGTTGCCGATAAAAATGAAGAAATAGTATATAACGCCCTTGGCCAATTAAGGTTGGAGTTGGCAAGAAAGCTTGACCTGATAAATAAAAATGAATATAAGTTTTTGTGGGTTACAGAGTTTCCACTTCTTGAGTTCGACGAGGAAGAAAAGCGTTGGACAGCTAGACACCATCCTTTTACCTCTCCAATGGATGAAGATATACAATACCTGGAAACTGATCCGGGAAAGGTAAGGGCAAAGGCCTATGATCTTGTACTTAATGGAGTTGAGCTTGGAGGCGGAAGTATAAGGATACACACCCAGGAGCTCCAGGCAAAAATGTTTAAATTGTTGGGGTTTAGCCGGGAACAAGCACAGGAAAGGTTTGGCTTCCTTTTAGAAGCGTTTAAATACGGGACACCTCCCCATGGAGGTATGGCCTTTGGCTTTGACAGGCTAATTATGCTCATGGCCGGAAGAAACTCCATAAGGGATGTAATTGCGTTCCCGAAAATTCAAAATGCTTCATGTCCCCTGACAAACGCACCAAGTGAGGTAGAAGAGAAACAGCTAAGGGAGCTACATATCAGGACTACAGTGTAACTCGTGATAGGAGTGGTTTTTATGCCGGGTAACTATATTTTAAAAGAGGTCTTTGAGTGGGCTATACATATAATTTTAGCTGTTCTTATAGGTCTATTCATAGTTACCTTTATAGCTCAAAGGACTATTGTAGACGGTAATTCAATGTTACCCACTTTAAATCATGGAGACCAGTTGATAGTTGAGAAAATAAGTCCCAGGATAGATAAATTAAAAAGAGGAGATTTGGTAACAGTATATATTCCTGAATACCTGGAAAAAGGTAAAGATTATGTTGTAAAAAGGGTTGTGGCTATCGGGAATGATACTGTAGAAATAAAGAACGGAAAGCTGTTTGTTAACGGTGAAGAGGTTAAGGAAGATTATATTAACGGAAGTGAGACGCAGGAGGTAAATCCGGAGTATAGCAGCTTGACAGTTCCTGAAGACTGTGTTTATATACTGGGCGATAACCGCCTTCCCCATGCGAGCCTGGACAGCAGGAGCATAGGTCCTGTGAAAAAGAAAAGAATAACCGGAAAGGTTATTTTAAGATATTATCCTTTCAATAAGGCAGGATGGCTTTAATCTAAAAACTTTTCATAGGTATTTGTGACTTTAAGGTCATATGAGTTAATCTGATCGGACTGATTGTCATAATATCCCCTGGGGTAGAATAATAATTGTATATAGTTTACTACAGGCGGGGATAAAGATGATAAAAAGACGTTGGAGAAGGTCACAAACACAGGTCTTCCTTAAAGTCGTCACAGTTTCCGTATTTTTGCTCCTTTCTTACGGCGCTGTAAGAATAGGGATTGCAGGTGGTAACTATATTTATAATAATGGTTTCCAAATTGTTGAAAAAATTGATGTAGAGAAATTTAAATCAATTTTAAACTCTACCTTACCCCTTATAAATGTTACATACAACAGCGGAAGTATAGGTAATCCTTTTACAGCACAGGTAAAAAAACTAGTGAGGATGTTTTCAGGCTTTGATTTAAATGCGCCGGTAACAATCATGAATACGCAGGCTCCCTATTTTTATTTATACTATAAAAATAACTATCTTCCCTTGCTTGCTTTAGAAGATAAAATTGAAAAGGATGAAGGTATAGATCCCGATAGTGCGGCAGGCAGAGAACCCCGCCAGGATTCCCGGGGAAATATTGATAGCAATTATGATAAGGGACTGGAAGAAAGGAAACCTGGTGAAAAGCTCAATGAAGATATGCCTGGTAATAACAGTGATAATAATGGAAATGAGGATAGTGGTAAGATAAGCTTTTATTATTATGAGGGAGAGGAAGAAAAATTAGAAACTCCGGAAGAGAGTATCATTAATGGACAAGAAATAGTAATTCAAAATATGACAAAGTACAAAATTGATGTAGATGCCCTTTTAAAAGAACCTCTTAATATAAAGTTTAACAGAAGCGGGCCTAAAATATTGATTTTTCATACGCATACTACTGAAAGCTTTATAAAGAAACTTGACGACCTGAATAAAAAAGATGTCCCCAATTGGTCTTTAGATCCTCAGGAAAGTGTTGTAAGGGTAGGTCATGAACTTGCAGAGTTATTAAGAAAGAAGTATGGGTACGATGTGCTGCATAACGGCACTGTACACGATTATCCCGATTATGAGAAGGCCTACAGCAATGCTTACGAAACATTAAATAATTATTTAAAGAGCCACCCTTCAATAAAATTGGTATTTGATATTCATAGGGATGGTCTTAGCAAGGACCAGTCAAAGCTTCGGTTGACAACAAAAATTGACGGTAAGGATGTGGCAAAAATAATGTTTGTAGTAGGAACAGATGCAAGAAGGCCCGAACATCCTAATTGGAAAGAGAATCTGAAACTTGCCCTGAAACTCCAGGAAAATTTGAATAAGCAGCACCCGGGGTTGGCAAGACACATTTATATAAGCAATAACGTATATAATCAGAATCTAACTACCGGTTCATTAATTATAGAGATAGGCGGTGACGGAAACCTGTTAAGCGAGTGCCTTGAAAGTGTTAAATATCTGGCTAAAGCTATATATGAAGTTATTAAATAGGTTATAACAGGTAATAATATACGTGGTAGTATAATTTGGTTGTGCCAGTTGTACGCGAGGTGGTTACATGGGGAGGCTTGAAAATTATAAAAATATCAGGCGATACAAAAGACGGTGCCTTCGTATTGCCCTTTTATCGTTTTTTTTAGCAGTGGCGGGTATTCTTATTGCCGACTATTCAATTAACGGCCTTATGACTGATACAGGCAAAATTAAAATAATATCTTTTAAAACTTTTGACTCACAGCTGGAAGTATGCTTTATGAACATGAAGTTTTATACTGATGCAAATTATTTACTTAAGTTTATTGATAAGTTATGCAAATAAAATTTCCTATTCATAGCCCGATACTTATGTTATAATATATTGTTGAAAAATAAGAACCAAGTGTTGGAGTGAAAGGAAAGAGCGAATGGCAAGTGCACGAGAGAAAAAAATACGGAATTTTTGCATAATTGCCCATATCGACCATGGTAAATCTACCCTTGCCGACAGATTAATTGAAATGACCGGTTTGCTAACTGAAAGGGAAATGCAAGAGCAGGTCTTAGACAGTATGGATATTGAGAGGGAAAGGGGCATAACCATAAAGGCAAGAGCTGTGAGGATGGTGTATAAGCATAAGAATGAGGAGGAATATATTTTTAATCTTATAGATACGCCTGGCCATGTAGATTTTAACTATGAAGTTTCGAGAAGCCTTGCTGCATGCGAAGGAGCCATACTTGTGGTAGATGCTGCACAGGGTATAGAAGCCCAGACTCTGGCCAATGTATACCTTGCCCTTGAGCATAACCTGGAAATTATTCCGGTTATTAATAAAATTGATTTATCCAATGCACAGCCGGAGCATGTAAAAAAGGAGATTGAAGATATTATTGGTCTGGAAGCAAAAGATGCACCCATGATTTCTGCCAAGAACCGGGTAAATATAGAAAGTGTGTTGGAGTGCATCGTAAATAAAATTCCTCACCCGGAAGGCGATGAGGAGGCGCCTTTAAGAGCGCTGATTTTTGATTCATATTATGATAATTATAAAGGTGTTATTGCATTTATACGGGTTAAGGAAGGAAAGGTTGCGCCGGGGGATTACATTAAAATGATGAATACAGGTAAGGAGTTCCAGGTAACTGAAGTGGGGTATATGCTTCCTCATACATTAGTGCAGTGTGAAGGACTCCTTGCAGGAGATGTTGGATATGTAGCGGCAAGTATTAAAAATGTAAGGGATGCGAGAGTAGGGGATACAATTACTCTAGCCCATAATCCGGCGAAAACACCCTTGCCCGGCTATAAAAAGGTTAACTCAATGGTGTTTTGCGGCATATATCCTGCAGATGGGGCAAAATATGCAGATTTGAAAGATGCCTTAGAAAAGCTGCAATTAAATGATGCGGCTTTAACTTTTGAACCGGAAACATCTGTAGCATTAGGGGCCGGTTTCAGGTGCGGTTTTCTTGGGCTGCTTCATATGGAGATTGTGCAGGAGAGGCTGGAAAGGGAATATGACCTGGATTTAGTTACTACTGCGCCCAGTGTTATATATAAAATAACAAAGACGGACGGAAAGGTTATCAATATTGACAATCCAACCAACATGCCTCCCGTTACTGAAATTGAAAAAATGGAAGAGCCTGTTGTCCGCGCTTCAATAATGACGCCTTCAGAATATGTAGGCAATATTATGGAACTTGCCCAGGAGAGGAGGAGCATACTAAAAAACATGGAATATATCGATGAAGGCCGGGTAATGATGAACTATGAAATACCCTTAAATGAAATAATCTATGATTTCTTTGATGCCTTGAAATCCAGGTCAAGGGGTTACGCTTCTTTTGATTATGAACTTATTGGGTATAAGGAAGCGGATTTGGTAAAGCTTGATATTATGCTGAACGGGGAGATAGTAGATGCTCTTTCCTTTATTGTACACAGGGAAAAGGCATACCCCAGGGCAAGGAAAATGGCTGAAAAATTAAAGGAAGCCATACCCAGGCACCAGTTTGAAATACCTATACAGGCATGTATTGGAGGAAAAATAATTGCCAGGGAGACAGTTAGGGCTTTTCGAAAAGATGTGCTGGCAAAGTGTTATGGAGGCGATATTACCAGAAAAAAGAAGCTTCTGGAAAAACAGAAGGAAGGGAAAAAACGCATGAGGCAGGTGGGGACAGTGCAAATTCCCCAGGAGGCCTTTATGAGTGTATTGAAGTTGGACACTTAAAAAGGGAGGAGAAAAGCTATCAATGACCAAAAAGTTTTTGACAGGAAAGCGGTTATTGAAGTCAAAGATTCAAACACTAAGAGAATAGGAGTATATATTCATATACCTTTTTGTAAATCTAAGTGCTATTACTGCGATTTTAATTCATATGCTTCAAAGGAATACCTTATTCCTGAGTATTGTAAAGCGCTGATAAAAGAGATAGGTTATTATAGAAATAGAAGCAACTACGAAGTAATATCCGTATTTTTTGGGGGAGGCACACCCTCCCTTGTACATCCAATATATATATGTGAGATTATTGATGAATGCTTTAAAACATTTTATATGTCAAAAGATGTGGAAATAACTATAGAGGCAAATCCCGGTACCCTGACATTGGAAAAACTGAAAATGTATAAAAAAGCCGGTATAAACAGGTTAAGTATGGGACTGCAGGCATGGCAGGACAGACTCTTGTTAAGTTTGGGTAGAATTCATAGAGCAAAGGATTTTGTAAACAACTTAAACCTGGCACGGGAGGCAGGGTTTGATAATATCAGCGCTGACCTGATTTTTGGGTTGCCGGGGCAGTCCTTATATGAGTGGGAGGAGACACTGGAAAAGGTTACCTGTGAAAGGATAGAGCACTTATCATGTTACAGTTTAAAGATTGAAGAAGGTACGGTTTTAGAAGAAAGAATTAAAAAGGGTAAGATACAGGTTATAGAAGATGAACTTGACAGGGATATGTATCATATGGCTGTAAAAAAACTTAAAAGTAAAGGTTTTAAGCATTATGAAATATCCAATTTTTCGAGACCGGGTTTTGAAAGCAGACATAACATGATTTATTGGAAAGGTGAGGAATATATCGGTTTGGGGGCAGGTGCGCATTCATATTTTGAAAACAAAAGATACAATAATGTGGAAAAGCCCGAAGATTATGTGTATAATATTTCCAGGTGCCAAATTCCTTTGGAAAACATCCAGGTGATAACTGAAGAGGAAAGGATATCCGAGTACCTTATACTTGGACTAAGACTTATAGATGGAATAAGTTTAGAGGATTTTAAAAGGAAATTTGGAAAAGAATTATTAGAATTATACGGTGATAATATAGGTATTCTAATAAAAAGAGGGCTTTTATATTTTTCAGAAGGGAGGCTTAAATTGACTGATTTAGGTTTGGATTTGGCAAACCAGGTGTTTGTTGAATTCATATAGAAAAAGCACCCATATAGTAAAAAAACAATGTATAATAAACAATATATAGTAAAAAAACTCTTGACAAAAAAAACAGTGGGTGGTATTTTAAGTATAGAATTAGCACTCGCCGTTAACGAGTGCTAACAAAAAAGGGGTGTTAATGATGTTACTAGGTGATAGGAAAAAGTTAATATTAAAAGCCATCATTGACAGCTACATTGACACTGCAGAGCCGGTAGGCTCAAGGACTATTGCCCGTAAACATGAGATTGGGCTAAGCTCAGCTACTATTAGAAATGAGATGGCTGATTTAGAAGAGATGGGATTGCTTGAACAGCCTCATACATCGGCAGGTCGGGTTCCATCCGACAAGGGCTATAGGTTTTATGTAGATCAATTAATGCCCAAAATAGAATTAACGGCATCTGAAATTGAGCAGATAAAAAGAGCTTTAAAGATGAAGATTAATGAATTGGGACAGCTAATAAGCCAGGTTTCTGCAGTTGTGTCAGATATTACAAAGTATACTTCTATGGCTATAACACCGCAAATGAATAAAAGCACATTAAAGACAGTACAGGTGCTACCTGTACATTATGATAAGTTGCTTGTAATTGTTGTAACTAATGCAGGGCTAGTAAAGAACAGTTTAGTGAGAATAGCGGGTAATGTTTCTTCCGATTCTTTACAAAGGCTTTCTAATTTGTTGAATACTAAACTTACAGGTATTATGTTGGAAAAAATAAATTTAAGGGACTTAAAGGATAATATAGAAAGGGAAATTTATATAAATAAAGACATTATTATACCTGTTATGGACGGTATTAATGATTGCTTGTGCCAGATTTTTAACTCAGATGTGTACCTCGAAGGGACGACGAACATTTTCAATTTCCCTGAATTTCATGATGTATTGAGGGCAAAGCAGTTCCTTAGTGTCCTTAATACAAAGGAAATATTATGTGCTTTAATGTACAAAAGTATTGAAAATGGGGGTATAAAGGTAAGGATTGGGACCGAGAATGAATTTGAAGAAATAAAGGATTGTAGTCTGGTAACTGCAACTTACAGTATAAATAATGAAATTATAGGGTCGATTGGAGTTATTGGCCCTACCAGGATGGAGTATTCCAAGGTAATAGCATCTTTAAATTACATTAGGAAGATGATAAACAGGGAGCTTGTGGAGCTCATGGGAATAAACCAAGATGAATTTTCCTGGTGAGTAAGCAAATATAAATAAGGTGGTGAATGGCAAATGAAGGAAGAAAAAAAAGAAATGAATAGTACTGGCAGCACTGGTGAAACAACATGCAGCGAAGACAAGGGAAAGGATGTATGCAGTAACGACTTTGAAAATGAAAATTGTGGGGAAAATGAATGCAAAAATGGTGAGGATAATAACTGCAAAAATAATGGTGCAGATTCAGGAGATAGCTTAAATGATGAAAAAGAAAATTTAAAAAAAGAGATGGAAAAATTAAGAAAACAACTTGAAGAAGCAACTTCAAAGTGTGAAGAATATTTTAATATGTTGCAGAGGACTGCAGCAGAATTTGATAATTACAAAAAACGGACCCAGAAAGAGAAGGAAGTTTTGGGTAAGGAAGTAGTTTGCGATGTTGTAGCGACATTCATACCGGTGGTAGATAATCTTGAAAGAGCACTTAAGGCTACAGAAAAAGAATGCGATTTGAAAACTGTTAGGGAAGGAATAGAGCTTGTTTATAACCAGTTTAGCGAAATCCTGAAGAATTTGGGTGTAGAACAAATTAAGTGTGTGGGGGAGAAGTTTAATCCAAACTTTCATGATGCAGTTATGCATGTAAAGGATGAAGCATATGGTGAAGGTGAAGTTGTGGAAGAATTGAGGAAGGGTTATGTTATGGAGGATAAAGTTATAAGGCATAGTATGGTAAAAGTTGCAAATTGATATGAAAAGCGTGATAAGCGTCGCATTGCGTTGTCAGACTTCGGGCGCAAAAATCCTCACATATACCCACATATGCTGCGGTTTTTGCCCCTTGTCTTCCTAGCACTGCTCGCTTCTGACGCTTTTCATTGAAAAGCGTGATAAGCGTCGCATTGCGTTGTCAGACTTAATATGAAGAGTTAATCTCTTTCATTATAAAGAATAAAGAACAAAAATTATAAATATGTTAAACAAAGTTTACAAAAACAGGAGGTAGAAATATATGGGAAAGGTAATTGGAATAGACTTAGGTACTACGAACTCATGCGTAGCTGTTATGGAAGGTGGAGAACCCGTTGTTATTCCTAATGCAGAGGGTAGCCGTACTACACCATCAGTTGTTGCTTTCTCAAAAACAGGAGAAAGATTGGTTGGCCAGGTTGCAAAAAGACAGGCAATAACAAATCCCGATAGAACTATAATATCCATAAAAAGGGATATGGGTACAAATAGAAGAATTAGAATTGACGATAAGGAATACACGCCACCGGAAATATCTGCTATGATACTGCAAAAGTTAAAGGCGGACGCTGAAAGTTATCTCGGCGAACCTATAACGCAAGCTGTTATAACAGTGCCTGCATATTTCAGCGACTCACAGAGGCAGGCTACCAAGGATGCAGGAAAGATTGCAGGACTTGAAGTCCTTAGAATAATAAACGAACCTACCGCTGCAGCTTTGGCGTATGGTTTGGATAAGCAACATGACCAGAAAATAATGGTTTATGACCTGGGCGGAGGTACATTTGATGTATCAATACTTGAAATAGGCGACGGTGTGTTTGAAGTGTTGGCAACCAGCGGTAACAACAGGTTGGGCGGCGACGATTTTGATCAGAGAATTATTGACTACCTGGCAGAGAATTTCAAACGAGAACACGGGATTGATTTAAGAAACGACAAAATGGCGTTGCAGCGTTTGAAGGAGGCTGCTGAAAAGGCGAAAATTGAACTCTCGAGCGTTCCAAGCACTAATATAAATCTTCCTTTTATAACTGCAGATGTCAGCGGCCCTAAACATCTTGACATGACACTAACAAGGGCTAAATTTGAAGAGCTTATTGCAGATTTAATTGAGAAGACAATGGGACCTACCAGGCAGGCTCTGGAAGATGCGGGCTTGACTCCTGACAAAATAGATAAAATTCTTTTAGTGGGTGGTTCTACGCGAGTGCCTGTAGTACAGGAAGCTGTGAAGAAATACATGGGGAAAGAGCCTTTTAAGGGAATAAACCCTGACGAATGTGTAGCTATAGGTGCAGCAATACAGGCAGGCGTTTTGGCGGGCGACATTAAAGACTTATTGTTGCTTGACGTAACGCCGTTGTCCCTTGGTATAGAGACCCTCGGAGGAGTGTTTACAAAGCTTATTGAAAGGAACACTACAATTCCTACCAAAAAGAGTCAAATATTTACGACTGCCGCAGATGGACAGACAAGCGTTGAAATCCATGTTTTACAAGGTGAACGTGAAATGGCGGCATACAACAAAACACTTGGAAGGTTCCAGCTTACAGGAATACCTCCGGCACCAAGAGGGGTGCCTCAGATTGAAGTAACATTTGATATAGATGCCAACGGTATAGTAAATGTTTCTGCCAAGGATTTAGGGACAGGAAAGGAGCAGAAGGTTACTATAACTGCATCCAGTAACCTTTCTAAAGAGGAGATTGATAGGGCTGTTAAAGAGGCCGAACGGTTCGCTTCAGAGGATAAAAAGAGAAGACAAGAGGCCGAAGCAAGAAATGAGGCCGATTCCTTTGTATATCAGGCTGAGAAAACCCTGAAAGATTTGGGTAATAAGTTGAGCAGTAGTGAAAAGTCGAGAATTGAATCAGAAATAGCAAGGGTCAAGGAAGCGTTAAAAGGTACGGATATAGATTCTATAAAGAGGGCTACAGAAGCTCTAAAACAAGCATTTTACGATATATCGGCAAAGATTTACCAACAACAGCAACAAGGTCAAGGCGCGCAGGGGGCCGGGTTTAACCCGGGAGGCGGGCAGGAGCATGGACCTGGTCCTAGAGCAGGCCAGGACGGCAATGTCTATGATGCAGACTATAAAGTAGTGGATGACGATGATAAGAAATAAAAGAAGAGACTTTTTAAGCATATAAAATGCTTGTGGAGAATGTAGTTGTAGTTAATTTCGACAAATCAGGTAACAGGGGCGGCAAATCACCGCCCTTGTAGATTTTTAACCGAACAGGATTTTTAAACAAATAATTGTAATAATGTTTATTAATATGCTATAATAACTTGGATGACCGAAAGGTGACAAGGAGATGGTGGAATGGCAAATAAAAGAGACTATTATGAAGTGCTTGGTATAGATAGGAATGCGTCAGATGAAGAAATAAAAAAAGCATATAGAAAACTCGCAAAAAAATATCACCCTGATGTTAATCCGGGTGATAAAGAGGCTGAAGCAAAATTTAAGGAAGTTAACGAGGCGTATGAGGTGTTAAGCGACCCGCAAAAAAAAGCAAAATACGATAGATTTGGCCATTCAGCGTTTGAACAGGGAGGTTTTGATAGCGGTTTTGGAGGGTTTGGCGACTTCGACTTTGGGGGAATTGGAGACATCTTTGAGAGTTTTTTTGAAGGTGCTTTTGGCGGTTCCAGTTTTAGCAGGAGGACTTCAAAAAGCAGGACAGGACCCCAGCGTGGAGCAGACTTGAAGTATCGTATAGATATCACATTTGAGGAAGCTGCCTTTGGAACGGAAAAAGAAATATCGTTAAATAGGATAGAAGTTTGCCAGACTTGCCAGGGGACAGGCGCAAGCTCCGGCACAGGCCTTGAGACATGTAAACATTGTAATGGTACTGGTCAGATACAGTTTAAACAAAGCACACCTTTTGGGCATTTTGTTAATATTAAAACTTGTGATGTATGCAGAGGAGAAGGAAAAATTATTACCAATCCGTGCTATACCTGCGGTGGTAGTGGAAAGGTAAGAAAGAATGTAAAAATTAAAGTTAAAATACCTGCAGGAATTGATAATGGACAAACAATTTCGTTACGGGGAGAAGGGGAACCCGGTCTAAGAGGAGGGCCTGCAGGGGATTTATATATTGATGTAAGGGTGAAACCTCATCCTATATTTACGCGTAAAGGAAATGATATAATTTGTGAGATCCCTATAACCTTTGTACAGAGTGCACTTGGAGGGGAGTTGGAAGTGCCCACTCTGGAAGGGAAAATTAAATATAACATACCTGAGGGTACCCAGACAGGGACAGTGTTTAAATTGAAAGGAAAAGGCATCCCCTTTATCCGTGGGACCGGAAGAGGTGACCTGTTTTTTAAAGTAAATATTGAAGTTCCCAGAAAACTAAATGAAAGGCAAAAGGAGCTCCTAAGAGAATTTGCCTCTATAAGCGGAGACGAAGTATATGAAGATAGAAAAACTTTTTTTGATAAAATGAAAGATGCCCTAGGACTATAGAAAAATTAGAGGTGAGAGGTGGATAAGAGATAGTGGGTAGTGGATAGTGGGTAGTAGGGAGTGGGGAGTGAGAGGTCAGAAGATAGAAGTGAGGAGTTAGAGGTGAGAGGTGAGAAGTTAGAGGTTAGAAGTGGGAGGTTAGAGATAAAAGGTGGGATGTAGTAAACGGGATGAAGTGGTATGAAGTAAGGTTAAGAACAAACAGAGAAGCATGCGATGCCGTATCTGATATGCTAATGTCCATTGGCGCCAATGGTGTTGCTGTAGATGATGTTATGGACATAATTGATGGAATTGCAGGTACAGGTAAAACTGATTGCATATATGATTATGATTATATAGAGGAAGAAATTTTAAGAAAGGCTGCTGCAGATGATGGTACAGTGACAATAAAAGGGTACTTCCCTGCAAGGGAAAATATAGATTGCTTAATCAAAATAATTGAGGATAAAATATCGGATATTTCAAAGCACATTGATACAGGTAAAATGGAAGTTGGATACTTTGAGCTTTGTGAGGAAGATTGGGCTAACAATTGGAAAAGTTATTACAAGCCTTTTAATATAACCGAAAATATTGTTATAAAGCCTTCCTGGGAAGAATACACCGGTAATATGCATAAAATTATAATTGAAATGGATCCTGGTATGGCTTTCGGTACAGGTACTCATGAAACCACCAGAATGTGCGTCCTGTTGTTAGAAAAATATGTGAAGAATGGCGACACTGTAATAGATGTGGGTTCGGGTTCAGGTATACTCTCAATTATTGCTGCAAAACTTGGAGCAAAAAGTGTATTGGCGCTGGATATTGATGAAGAGGCAGTAAGGGTTACAGAAAACAATTGCAAGGTTAATAATGTGGAAGGCATGGTTAAGGTTCTCAAAGGCTCCTTGGATTATATTGGTAGTGAAGTACAATACTTGGAAGATGGAGATGCGCAATGCTTTCAATATTTAGGGAATGGAAAAGCGGATTTGGTTGTTGCAAATATAATAGCCGATGTAATAATTAATTTGGCCTGGACAGTAAGACTTTATGTGAAAGAAGGAGGCCTATTTATAGCTTCAGGTATTATAAAGGATAAAAAAGACAGTGTACTTTCGGAGTATCTAAAAAATGGTTTCCAGTATAAAGAGATAATTGAAGAAGGGGAATGGGTGGCGATAGTATTTAGATGTCCAGGTTCTTTATAACAGATAAGAATAATATTTTTTCAGATAGTATTATAATTACGGGAGAAGATGTTAATCATATAAAAAATGTTCTTAGGTGCCATGTTGGGGATCCTTTAGTTTTATGCGATGGAAATGGCACTGATTTCCAAGTACGTATTGATAGCTTCAGGCAGGGACAAATTACTACAAAAATAGTAAGTATATCGAAGAACAGAACGGAACCTCCTTTTGATATCGTCCTCTTTCAAGGAATACCTAAAGGTGATAAAATGGACTATATTGTACAAAAGGGTGTAGAGCTTGGCGTAAAAAGAATAATACCAATAATGACAGAAAGGACTGTTTTAAAGTTTAATAGTGAAGAAGATAAGAAAAAGAAAAAAACAAGGTGGCAAAAAATATCTCTTGAAGCAGCAAAGCAATGCAATAGGGGAGTAGTACCTGAAATAGAGGTACCAATACACTTCAAAGAAAGTTTGGAGTATTTGAATAATTTTGATTTTACTCTTATACCTTATGAAAAAGAAAAAGATAGAACCCCAGAGATGAAGCACGAATTTAAAAGAAAGAGAAAACAAGAGTTATAGAGAGTAGCAAAAAAATATTTTCGCAAAACCGAGTTGGACACGTACAAGATTAGTATTGTATAGTAGACTTGGGGGAGGTAGGTAATCAAGTCATGAACAATACTAATAGAACATTTTCAGGTAGGACATTTAGTCCTGAAGATATAGAAATGATAAAAT
>JABUEW010000062.1 GCA_013314855.1 Bacillota bacterium
TCTGTGATACACGACAGTGCTGCAGAATACTTATATAGCGGTATGAAGGTTTCCTATGAAGAGTTTTTAAAAATCTCAGAAGCAAGCGAAAAAAGATACGAGTATATTGATGGTGAAATATACCTGCTGGCTTTACCCTTTTATGCACATCAAAGGGCAGTAGGAAGGATTTTCAATGAATTTGCAAATTGGTTTAAAGACAAGCAATGTGAACCCATTGTTTCTCCTTTTGATGTTACCTTATATAAATCAAAGGACAATATTAATGTGGTACAGCCGGATATCCTGGTTATCTGTGATAAAGAAAATATTGACGAAAAGGGCAGGTATAGAGGTATACCCACCCTTGTTGTGGAAGTGCTCTCCGAATCGACAAAGGTTAAGGATTTAATCAAGAAATTAAACTTATATATGTTAACGGGAGTAAAAGAATACTGGATTGTAAATACAGATTCCAAAGAGGCATATGTTTATGGTTTCAATGACGGCAACATTGAAACCATGCGAGGCTATAAAGGCGGCGACAAAGTCCAATCAATGGTATTCAAAGGCCTTGAGGTTACGACAGAACAAATATTTGCATAAAAAGTATTACAAGGAACGCCATAGGGGGAGCCATCACTCACTCGCTTTAAAATTATATATAGGTCTTATAATATCAAGTATTTCAACTGTATCCTGTATATTTTCAATTATCTCCTCCATTGGTTTGTAGGCAAGGGCACATTCATCCAGTGTTTCCCTGCTGACGGTAGTAGAAAATATACCTTTCATAGTCTCCTTAAACTCATTGAGGCTTATTGTTTCTTTTGCTTTTCTCCTGCTCATTATCCTTCCTGCACCGTGGGGAGCTGAGTAATTCCAATCTTTATTACCCTTTCCAATACAAATCAGGCTTCCATCCCTCATATTAATAGGGATAAGCACTTTCTCCCCTTTGCAGGCAGATATGGCTCCTTTACGTAAAATCATATCGTTAAGGTTAATATAGTTGTGTATAGTAGTAAACTGTTCTTCAACATCAAATTCCATCTTTGTAACTATCTCATCTACTATGGCTTTCCGGTTATATACTGCATATTCCTGAACCAGTTTCATGTCGTGAAGATAACTATTGAAATTTTCTCCTTCCAAGTAAGCTAATTGACGGGGTAAATGAGGTTGACTTTTTGAAGCCAGCCTCTGATAATGCTCACAAACCTGTTTTCCTAAATGCCTGCTGCCGGAATGGACTACAAAATATAAACTGCTGTCCTTACTCTTATTAACCTCAATAAAATGGTTTCCTCCCCCAAGTGTACCTATGCTAAGCCTTGCTCTTTGCATATCCACATGGTCTTTACATATAAGTCTATCAATCTGAACATATTTTAAATAACTATGAGGAGTTTTTCTAATGCTAAAGCCTGAAGGTATAAAGTTATGAATTAGTCTATCCAGCTTTTCAAGGTCAATCTCCTTTTGTCCTAGCTTTATAACCTCCATACCGCAACCAATATCCACTCCAACAAGGTTTGGCACAACTTTACCCTCTATTGTCATCGTTGTACCTATTGTACACCCAATCCCTGCATGGACATCAGGCATTATTCTTATAACACTACCCTTTACAAACTCCTGATTGCATAGCTCCATTATCTGAGATTCTGCCTCAGTTTCAATATTGTCGGTAAACACCTTTGCTATATTGTATTTGCCTTTTATTTCGAGCATACATTCACTCCAATTCATGGTATGTTCTCAAATATTATATACCAGAATTGAAGAGTGTTTTCAAATTTTTTAAGAAAAATACCCTTATTAAATAGAGATGCCTTCTCTATAACAATCCCTTTTACTGTTTCTGTCTCTTTCTAAAATTCTGTACATGGCGTCTCCTATTACTTTCCAGGCCAAATCGGGATTATGCGCGCGGTAGTCGTTAGATTCCGAACCCCGGTACCCCCATACTAATATGGTACGGGCACCGGCATCATATGCAGCTTCTGTTGCATAAATAATCTCCTCTTCCCGCCCTCTGGGATTGCCAAACCCCTGAATCCATATATTATGATCCTTGTTAAAGCGTTTGCAAATGTCTAAATTTTTTTTGGTAGCTTTATAGACAAACTCATAAGGGTTAACATCCTTTTGGCCAAGCCAGTAGGGATCAGAGCCTATATTATCCAAAGTATCAAGCCCTGCTATCTTATCAATTGTGGCCAGGTTAATTCCGTAATGGTCACCCAGCATAACACAAACAATATTCTCCATACCTTTTCCTTTGCTATAGCCTGTAACTTCCTTAAAATAATCCACTACAGTCCAGACCCTGAATTCTTCAACCTCTTGTGTTAATTCAGAAGGCATCTTTTTGCCGTACTTATTTTCAAAGAGCTTACTGCAGGTATCACACCTACAGGTCCAGACCCTTGGTTTTCCATTTTCCATGTCCTTACCGGCAAGATGGGGTTCATCCCAGAATATGGATTTTCCACCGCAGTCATATACAACATCAATCCATTCCTTTGTAAATCTTCTAAAATCCTGATTATTAAGGCATACCCTTACAGGGTCCATTTCACCATTGGAATAAATCTGGTGCGCATCAGGGTAGTAGGAAAGAAAATGGGACTTATCCCCCGGAGGCCCTCCAAGCCCCCAATTGTCCACCCACACTTCAAGACCCGCTTCTCCGGTTATTCCTATAATCTCTTTCATAATATTCTTATGTCTGTCCCAATCATTGTGGGAAAACATGTGCACAACAAGATTAAAATTGTGCTGTATTATATCCAGCATATCATCCCTTACATGTTTCAGTATTCTATTACCGTGGTAAGCAACGCCTAATTTTAATTTATTATTAATGATATTGTTCATATCCGAAATCCTCCTCTCTTACTTCTCCAGGACAACATCACGCCAAAACGCAGGCTTATATCCGTTTTCTGTTGCCCATCTGACTGCTGTCAACACTTTTTCCCTGTAATCAGGTTGGTAAGCTCCATAATGTGAGTAAAAATACTGCTCATGTATTAGCATTTCAAGCATGCCGCTCTGATGCGGGTCTTTTTTCAGATTATCCAAAAATGGGTAAATATCACCAAGATCGGTTTTGTCCAATACAATATCATGTTTTATAAAGATAATATCTTCCTTATTATCTTTCCAGGCATCCCGCTTGTTTATATGTTCTGTTGTTTCTTTATCCAAATAATAAGATACCATTGGTTCACAGTTTTCATCTAACTTAAAATAACCCACCAATCCCAGCACACCCATAGTCCTTAAAGCTCTTGCAGCTTCCAGGCTAGTTTCACCCCAATGTACTGTCGTAATGGGACTTAGTAGTTCTTCTCCCGCAAACCTTATAATTTCTTCGGTTATCAACTCATAATCCCTCTTTATTTCATCATATGTAGCGCTTAAATATGGTTTGTCGGGAAACTCCTGTATTGAATGGAATGTAAGCCTAAGCCAATCTGCATTGTCTCTCCACTCGCTTTTATATTTAGCTGGCATTTGTGACAGGTTAAAACCTTCAGTCTGATAAAATAGATTTATATGTACCTTAGTTCCATACATATCATGAGCATCTTTGTAAATTTTCAAATATGGGTTTTCAAATATGGATTTGTATTTACCGCTGTTTCCGGCAATATCCTGAAGAAACCATATGTTATCGTCCAATGAAAGCCTGTATTTACGGGTAGCATTTCTCATCCTATATACTACAATATCTTTTTTCCAGCCTGACTTTTCCTCTACTGCTTCTATAGTATTTCTGTACCCATCCAATCTTACGGCAGCCTCAAATATGTCTTTTTCTCCTTCTGAATATGCATACTCGGCGTAATTCCTATACCCCACATCAATACCACCTGTACACTTCATACACTTTGCAGGTACACCATTTATCCTAATCCTGCTTTCAGGAGGAGCTAAAAGCTTTACTTTTATTTCCAAACTATTTCCCTTTTCATCTCCGTCAAATTCATTAAGCATATCCCCATCAACAGGACTTATAAACTCTATCACCTGCACCATATTACATTCCTGTAACATCCACCATCCCCCTCCTAACCGTACTATCGTTAATATTCTCATATTACCGTTAATGTTCCTTGCGCGCGAGTTATTATAACACGTTAAATTAAAGCAGTATTTCCTGGCAATTAATTTATTTATTGCTTAAATAAATTATACCACAACTATATTTTTTGGCAATACTTTTAAAGAAATATAAATTAATTTAATATCTTCCCAGCTTGTGAGCGGTCTCATACATGGCCACTACATTGTCCGTGGGAGAATTATCCTGGAGGGCATGAGTAGGTGCAAAACAGTATCCTCCACCCGGCATCATAATTTCAAGGGTCTCTTTTACATTAGCCACTACATCCTGTACGTTACCATATGCCACCGGGCCTGCAGTAGATATACAGCCGTGAAAAGCCAATCTTCCGCCAAATCTATTCTTAAGGTATTCCGGATTCATATCTTTAGCTTCAGGTTGCAGTGTATCCACCACATTAATCCCCATTTCAATAAAATCTTCAAAAGCCCAACTGCTTGAACCGCAGGAATGTATCATAACAGGAAGGTTGTAAGCCTTTGCAAGGTCAATTATTTTTTGATGCCTGGGCCGAATATGTTTCCTGAAAAGCTCAAGGCTTATCATTGGTGAATTTTGAGTTCCTAAGTCTTCACCAATCCATACAAAATCTATCTTTCCTTTTGCAATTTCTAATGTTCTTCGGGTAACCTCAACCTGGATATCAAGTTTTCTGTCTATTAGTAACAGACCTGCAGGGTCATCAGTAATAAGGTCAATAAGAACCTGTTCCATACTGCGAAGCATACCTGTGCTGTTTATAATATCCGCAAGCCCTGGATTTCCAATATATATGGCAAATTTCTCATACTGCTTACATTGTTCTATAATACAGCTATAATCATAGTCATCCGGGGATGGCATGGGCCATGCAGCAACCTGCTCTTCATCTGCATCCTTTAAAGGGAAATCACAGTAATCCCAGTATCCGCCGCTCTCGTGCTCAATCCATCTAGTACGTATTCCCCATTGGGGATCAACCCTTCTTCCAGGAACTTCCTCATGAAGCCTTGGGCCTTTATAACACGGCCCAACACCCCTGAAATCTACACCTAATGCTTCTCTTAAGCCCTCCCTATCATTTTTATGTAATCCGAAGTACTCTATCAACCTTGCTTCAATTCCGGGGTTTGCAGAATAGTTAATTGGTACCCGGTCAGGTTCATTGTGAGAAAAAGCAGTAAGAACTCTCTCCTTTGGTGTCATTTTTCCATCATCGCCCAGTTTCATAGCCATTTAATACATCCTCCTTCAATAAAACAATATTGCAACAAATACAAAGATTCCCCTGCCTGATTTGTCGTTATCAAATTATTATCAGGCAGAAGAATCCTTCTAAAATATAGTTTTTACCATTTTTTACTTTTATTTCAATACCTTAGACCCTCCTTGTATTTATCTCAGTCTTCCCCCTCACCTTCCTCTTCTTCTTCATCCGGTGTATCATCAGCATCCTGTCCGTTACCGGTTAACTTACCAAGCCTTTCCTCCTGTTTTTCAGTTTGCCTTACTGTATTGGCCTCTATTTTTTCTGCAGCTTTTCCTGATGATTTTTCCTGTAATTTTTGAATTATTTTCTCTCTTTCTTGATTTCGTCTTCTAATTAATTCCCTAATTCTTTCTGCTTTTTCCATTCTCTTTTCAATTTCTTTAAGTTCTTTATCGTCCTTGTTTTCTTCATCCTTATCTTCATCATCTATATTCTCGTCTTCTTCACCCTCTTCTTCGTCTTCTTTTTCCTCAATCAGAGCCTTGACTTCATCCTTGTAAGCTTCCAATTCATCTTTCAAACCTTCAAGTCTTACCCTCAATTGCCTTGCTTTGTTAAGATTTTCGCTTACTTCATTAATTAAATCATTATCCTTTAACTTTCTAACTCTTAATAACTCTCTCTGCAATTCTCTTACCTGGGTTCTGCTCTCTTCAAATAACATCTTAGCTGTTTCAAAGGTATTATCTACAAGGATTTTCTTTACTTCATTTTCAATAACCTGTTTTACATCTTGTATAAAAGTTTCGGAATATTCATGAGGTACATTTACTATTATCTTTGATACAAAGTTTTCAACTTCTCCTTCATCATTCTTAATTTCTTCAAAAGTAATAGTTACATCATCTTCTCCCAATTCGGATTTATTTTCTCTGTTTACTTTATCAAGATAAATTCCCAATACTTTATCAAGAAGTTTATCTCTATTTTCTTCAGTCATTATTTGATTACTTTCCAATTTCTCATTTGTAAAACTAATAATTAATACAGTCTTTCCATCCTCCGATGTTTCCATCTTTACATTAACACTTTCCAGTAATTTATCCAATACACGGCAATATTCTTCAGCCCCCGATTCGTCCTGAGAATTATCGCTGTTTTGTTCAGTTACGTCATCTTGATCTGCCTGACCATCCTGTTCTTCCTGTTGTCCTGTCTGTTCAGTTTCATTAATTGCTTCGTTTGTGTCATCCTCTGCAAAAGCAGTAATTGAAAAACATGTAACTATTAACAATACTGATAAAATAATTGAAATATACCTTTTCATCAAAACCCCTCCATTTTCTATTTTTAGTTTTGTTATATATATTCGATAAAAAAATATTTTTTTGGGGGTTTTTTTGTAAAAATTTATAAAAAAACTACCCAAGCCTGGCCTCAATTACCTCCACCAAATCCTCAGCTTTCTTGGTTATGTAGTTGATGTCCTGTCCTTCTATCATAACCCTTATTAAAGGCTCGGTTCCTGAAGGTCTTATCAATACACGTCCCTCTCCATTAAATTCCTCTTCCAGGTGCCTGCACATATCTGCTATTATTTTATCTTCCAAATATTTATACTTATTCTCATTTTGAACTTTTGCATTTTTCAAAACCTGGGGAAATACCTGCATTACAGAGGCAAGTTCTGAGAGTGGCTTGCCTGTTAT
Source organism: Bacillota bacterium (assembly GCA_013314855.1). Classification (NCBI taxonomy): domain Bacteria; kingdom Bacillati; phylum Bacillota; species Bacillota bacterium. Next base: position 7,016 of record JABUEW010000062.1, read on the forward strand.
TTTCATTACCCTGAGCAGCTGAAGAGCAGTTATAATACCATCCCCCGTAGTATTATGCTCAAGGAAAATTACATGGCCTGACTGTTCTCCCCCCAGGTTATATCCGTTATTCAGCATTTCTTCCAGTACATACCTATCTCCCACTTTAGTTTTTACAATATTTATTCCTTCCCTTTTTGCCATTACATCAAAACCCATATTGGTCATAACTGTAATAACGATGGTATTTTGGGCAAGCCTGCCTTCTTTTTTCATCTGCAGTCCTGTTATAGCTATTATCTGGTCTCCGTCCACTATATTACCTCTTTCATCTGCAGCAATCACTCTGTCTGCATCACCGTCGAAGGCCAAGCCTATATCTGCTCCACACTCTTTTACAAACTTCTTAATGCCATTATAATGGGTGGAACCGCACCCTTTATTTATGTTTGTCCCATCAGGATTATTATTTATTATGTACACCTCTGCTCCGAGCCTTTGCATTACTTCCGGCGCTACTTTCCAGGCCGCACCATTTGCACAATCCAATGCAATTTTCAAACCCTTAAGGCTCACATCTACAGTACTATTTAGAAAAACAATATAGTCTTCAAGAGCACTCTCCTTTATGCTTTTTCTCCCAATTTCCCTTCCCGTAGGTTTAGGCAGTTCTTCATTCCCGTCCAATATTATGCTTTCAATCCTTTCTTCAATAGAATCCTTAAGCTTGTAACCTCTTCCGTCGAAAAACTTTATTCCGTTAAATTCAAAAGGATTATGAGAAGCAGATATAACTACTCCCGCATCTGCGCCATAATACCTTGTAAGATAAGCTATGGCAGGTGTTGGGAGTACGCCAAGACAAACAGCCTCTGCTCCCACTGAACAAATTCCAGCCACTAATGCGGATTTCAGCATGTGGCCGGATACTCTCGTATCCATGCCTACCAATATTTTGGGAATATGTTTTGTTTCCGCAGTTAATACATAGGCACCTGCTTGCCCTAATTTATAGGCTAATTCTGCCGTTAAATCCTCATTTGCAACTCCTCTAACTCCATCAGTACCAAAAAGCTTCCCCATTTTTCTACCCCCTATTCAAAATACCTGTCTATTGTATAACTTGACTTATCTTATCTCTAGGTTTTTCACTTATTTCCTTATTTTCCTCACCATTTCCCTCATTTCCTTCCCCAGGTTTATGCTCTGCAGGCTTTTCAGACTCCTTATCCTCCACCTTGACCACCTTTACCTCAATGGTAGGCAACTGCAGTACTTCAATTTCCGGATGGGAAACCACTTTTAACTTCACCTGGTGAGTTCCTTCCTGTAATCCTTTTACATCAATATAAGGAGTAAGGCTGCTTATGGTCACATTGTCCAGGTATACCTGCCTGCCCTTTAAAACAAGTTTTGACTGTTGCGTTAATATTTCATATCTCAATTTACTAGTAAAGTCCATATTTTCAATATTAATGTCTTCTTTTTGAATTTCAAATTCTTTTTCTTTAAGTTTCTCAATTTGGACAGTAACAGTAACTTCATTTTCCATACCAAACAACTTTACACCTTCGGGAAGTTTAATGGGCACTGTATATTCCTTTGTCTCACTAATGCCTTCTATTTGTATCTGTCCGGTTTTTAACTCATTTATACTTGCCAATGTTTCATAATGTCCGGTTATTATTACTTTCTCCGTGTTAATACTATATCCTGTATATACATGGTCTTTTGCAGGATTTCCCTCTATTACCGGTACTACTGGTACCTCCTTTCCTACTTCTAAAAAAACATCAACCGTAAACTGATTGCTTAAAGAAGCAACTTCTTCTCCTTTTTTAGTATATACGGAACATGGCTGCTTAATTACTTTCTTTTCTCTGTCAATATTACTTACATCTACTAATGCCTTGACTTGATAAATGGTATTTACCAGGGATTCTCTCTCCTGGATGGTTACATATTCAGGCTCTGTCCTCATCCCGATGACTTTATAAGACAATTTGGGTGTCCCTTTCAACTCTAAATCAACAGGAAAATCTGTCTTTATAATATTTTCTAATTCTATAGTAATTACTTTGGGATTCATTCCTATAAGAGTTACCTGTTTATCGTTTTTTGTATAATAAGGTCCATCTATGCTGATAGACTTATCGTTTATGGATTTTACCTTTGAAAAATCCAGCACTGCTTGAAAATCTGCCGGACTTACACTGCTTATTGCTTTTTCCCTTCCGCGTATAATAATTTCCACGGTTCTTCTATAATTCTTATTTACAAGATAAAGATTTTTTTCCGGAAGAGTGTTCTCGTTTCTTACATCAAGTTCAACAAAAATACTTTTATCCTTGTACGGGTCGTTAATATTAAGCACAATAAACCAGAGTAAAATAGCAAGTAATGCAGCAGTTAATTTCGTTGTAAAATCTCTGTTAATTCTCTCAAAAATATATTTCACTTATTCTTCACCTTCCATAAAGACAATCTTTTATTAACGCTGCCTCTTTCCAAAAGGTTTTTATTTAAAGCTTTTCTCAAGGTATCCGGCGTTAAGTTTCTGGTAAGCCCTCCATTTAGCGCAAAAGATATTTTCCCTGATTCTTCCGATACAACAATTGCAATAGAATCAGATACTTCTGTTATCCCAAGAGCAGCCCTGTGCCTGGTCCCTAGCTCTTTGCTCAAATTGGGATTATCCGTTAAAGGTAAAAAACAGGATGCTGCTTTTATTTTATTATCTCTTATAACGATAGCTCCGTCATGCAGAGGCGTGTTGGGACTAAAAATATTAATAATAAGCTCCCATGTTACATTAGCCTCCAGTTGTACTCCCGTTTTTATTATCTCCCCTATTCTGGTTTCCCTTTCCACAACAATAAGTGCGCCCGTGAAGGTCCTGGATAGTTCCATGCAAGCTTTCACTATATCTTCTATCATTGCGGTGGTTTTCACCCGGTTACTGTCATCTTCCAGGCTGAAGAAATCTCTAAACCGGCTCCTTCCTATTTGCTCAAGGCCCCTTCTTAGTTCAGGCTGGAAGAGAACCACCATGGCAAGGGCAAGTATAGATACAGTATTACTTAAAATATATGCTATTGTGTTCAATTTTAAGAGTTTACTGAGTTCTGCAGCTATCAAGATAAAAATAATACCTTTAATAAGCTGCCATGCCCTTGTCTCTCTTACCAATATAATAACTTTATAGATCACATATGTAACAAGGCCTATATCCACAATAGCCCTGATTACGGATAAGGGCCCGGTAATCCCTACATAACCGGCAAAATTATTAAACAGGTCTTTTATATTAATTTTATAAATAAAGTCCAAATAAACCTCACACCTTTAAGCAAAACCGTATATAAAACATTTTTCATTAGAATTATAACCTTTTTTCAAATTACATGTAAGATGTTTTTTAAATTTTAACAAAAATGAAATAAAATTAAGTTTCACCTCACATTACCAAGATATACATACTTTAAGTATTTCATAGCCCCATCCCTTAAATTCTCAAGAGTCTTAAGGGGAGTAGGTGCTCTATCCTCCATCTTATAATTTGGAAAATATCTGGACAAATGGAGGGTTATTTCAGGAGAAATGGAAGCAAGCCACTTGGCCAGCGCTTCAATCTCCTCTCTAGAATCATTGAGTCCGGGTATCACCAGGGTTGTAATCTCCACATGGCATTCTCTTGCAGCAATCTCCACTGTCTCCTTGACATTGTCCAAAGAGCCTTTGCATATTTCTTTATAAAAAGAAGGGTTAAATGCCTTCACATCAATATTCATTGCATCTATGAAGGGCAGAAGGTCTTCTAGCGGTCTCCTGCTGATAAAACCATTAGTTACAAGCACATTTGCCAAACCTCTTTCCTTAGCCAATTTGGAGGTCTCATACACAAACTCATACCATATTGACGGTTCATTGTAAGTATAGGCTATACCAATATTGCCATGCCGTATATACTTTTCAGCCTCCCTTACAAGTTGCTGGGGTGTAATTTCAATGGTGCCGGGCCCGTCATGGGATATATCATGGGCTATAATCCAATTCTGGCAAAAAGAACACTTTAGGTTGCACCCAAAAGTACCTGCCGACAAAATAAGCTTATTTGGATGAAACCTATAAAGAGGTTTCTTTTCTATAGGATCCAAAGCTATAGAAGTCACCTTGCCGTAATTCAGGGAATACAACTCCCCGTCAATATTCTTACGCGCCCTACACACTCCCAATCTCCCCGGACTAATAACACAATTATGGGGGCATAAGAAACACTGCACCTTCCCATTTTCAAATTTAGTATAATACATTGCCTGTTTACTCATTTATCTACTCCACCTTATGGCGTATTACTTCAAATCTTTCCATGGTATACTTTTCATTGGGCTTGATCCCTGCTTTTTGAAGGGCTATAAAAACTTGTTCTTCAGGTGTATCAACTCCTTCAATATTTGGAAGGAGAAGCCCTGTTCTTCCGCCAGACCTTACAATTACGCCATACTTATATACATCTAAATCCTGGATTGAATCGATAGGTTCAGGTTCCTTCAATATATCAACAGAATATACAAGGTAGTCTAACTCATTCTCATTAATGGGAGTAAAACGGGGGTCTCTTGTACCTGCACTTATTGCATTATGAATAATTTCTTCAGCAATATTTTTTCTTGTAGGATAAATAGTGCCAATACAGCCCCTTAAAAAGCCTTCTTTTTTTATTGATACAAAAGTGCCGGCCCTATTCTCAAACATCTCCCGGGGTGTATCTTCCGGGGGTTTTATTACTTTGCCTTCTTTGACGTATGCTTCTAATGCAAGCCTCGCCAAAGATACATAAGGATCGCAATCAAGTTTAATTTTTGCAACCATATAACCTACTCCGAAAGGCCCCTCATAAGAATATACCTCCGGATATAAACAATAGCCCTTTAAAGCACCCAGCATAATTATAAAAGACCTTAAACCGCACTCTGCCGCTTCTTCGGCTAAATCCCTGTCAAAATTAACAATGCTTTCAATATCTCCTTTAGAGATATATTCTGTAATCAATTTATCGAAAACCTCTCCCTTTTCATTATAACCGCAAGGAGCATCCCAGGTCAAACTGTGGGACAAGTCTCCACTTGCAACAATTACCGTCCTCCCGTTTGTTCCATTTGTTTCAGCCACCGCTTTCCCTATACACTGACCAAATTTGTAAAGTTCTTTATAAGGCAAATCCGCAACTGAAATATGAACAAGCTTAAAACCCTTAACCTCTTTATTAATATAATAAAGGGGAACAATAGCGCCATGGTCCAGGTTAACAGGAAATCTCAACATCCTTTTTATAAATTCGTTTTTCATGCCTCCAGCCTTTATTCCGCTCTGTAGGGCGTTTTCCAATAGCCTTTGGACAAGAGAGAGATCGTTTTCAAACTTTAAGCTTACTCCAGGTGCTCCAAACCTTCCCAGATCACCTTTTATAGTCTTTTCAGTGTCATTAATATATATAAAATCTCTAAAGAAAGGTCCATGAGGTGTTATTACAATAATTGTACCAGGATTGTCTTCCTTTATTTCCTTTGAAGCCTTTTTAAATGCGTCTATGGTTTTTTGGACTTCAACCTCCCTCCCTCTTCCCACCTCCGGAACAATTACGGGGGGATGAGGGAAAATATATGCATTTACTATCCTTCCCATAAAATTACACCTCTCCATTAATATTTTTTTGATGAATATCTCATTTTGTTTCTATCCCTATTCTATCAAATATTCATATTTATTAAACAGTTCTTTTAAAACTTCTTTTTCTTCCTCGGTTACCCTTTCCTTTATAATGCTTTTTGCAGTATTTATCTCATCTTGCGTTAATTTTCCCTTTCTTAACATTCCTATTAGTATTTCTATATCGGAGGGTTTAAGTTTTCTGAAAATAATATCCAAGGCTCTTAATTTATCTATAGTGGATACTTCTTTTTCAGCTTTTTCTATTTTTTCTTTGGTTACACTTATTGTATCAGGGTCTTCTCCATTATTGTTATCTTTATCGGCATTACCACCGGTATTATTAATAGTACTATCACTACTACTATCATTAGTATTATTATCACCAGTATTATTATCACTAGTATTATTATCACTGGTATTATTATCAAGGTTTATCGTACCATCCCTGGCCTCTTCAAACATTGTATTTTCAGGCGTATCGCCAGGAACTTTCTTATCCTGTATACTCATATTAGTATCATTTATGACGATATCCTTTTTAACAATATCCTTAATTTCTTCATCATTACCAGCTTTAACCTCTTCACCCGTCTTTTGGCTCTCGTCTTTTTCGCGTGTTTCTTTCTCACCCTGTACTTCTTCCTTCACTTCAGTCTCCCCTACACCTTCTTCCTCACCCTGTATCTCGCGTTCTTCTCCGTTGTTTTGAACTACTGCATCTTTATTTTCAGTTATGCCCTTTCCAGGTATGTTTTCTTTTTCCTCCCCATTTCCATTTTCACTTATATTGTGCCCATTTTCAGATAATTCCTTATCATCTCCTCCAGTAGTAAGTCCTTCATTTTCATTAATCGATAATATATTTCCATTGTCCGCTAATGTGCTTGATAGTGCACTTTTTAAATCCAGTCCAATGTCAGCTACCCGGGATAAAAATATCAGGCTGAAGAGCCGATCTATTGCAAATTTACCGGCAATACCTATTACCAAAAGAACAGCTATAATAATGGCAATTATTTTCCATTTCATATATTATATACACCTTCCCTATACATCCTCCTTATACACCTTCCTTAATGTCAAAAAGCCACCTGCTGCATGTTCCAGGTGGCTTTTACGGCATCCCTCTCTATCTATATACTATTTCATTTCCCTATATTATTTCATATAGAACAACATATAGATAACCTTCGAGGATTCAGCCCTGTCTGCATTGTCTTTTGGTGCAAAAGTACCGTCCGGCCTTCCTCCGAATATCCCGTACCTTGTTGACATGGCAACAGTGTCTTTAGCATAATTGGCAATCTTGTCACTGTCAACATATGTCTTAAGGTAATCCGCGGGTTTTTCGGAAGGCTTTTTGCCCAACACTTGGATAAGTACATTGGACACTATTGTAGCCATTTCCTCCCTGGTAATCTTGTCATTGGGTGCGAATATCCCTCCAGGCCTTCCCTTAATGATACCGGCTTTGGCACCCGACACTACTTCAGGATAGAACCAGTCTGTTTCCTTTACATCCTTGAACGGGTTCTCTGCATCTTCGTCAAAGAGTTTGAATGCCCTTACAATCATTGCCACGAATTCCGCCCTGGTAACATTGTTCGCGGGTTTGAACATTTCCGCCCCGACTCCTTTAATTACACCTTTTGAAGCCATGACTTCGATATACCTTGCTGCCCAGAACTTATCCCCTACATCCTTGAACTTAACATCATTGAGTTTTACTGTATAGTTGCTAAAGTGCTCTGCATCAAATACGATTGTACCGGTTTTTTCGTCGTATACGCCAATTACATTCTCAAGCTTTCCTTCTTCACTCACATAGAAAACTGTTATCTTTTCCGTGTCTTCCCCAGCTTTAGGAGTATAAGGTATGGTCACCTGGACCTTTTCCTTAAGCTCAGCTTTTTTTCCATTTACGTTAATGGCCAACTTATATACCGGCGCATCTCCCACGGCTTTTTTAACGGAATCTGATAATTGCTCTTTACCAAGTTTCGCAGTTGTGATAGTTACGCTCTCATCTTTCTCCAGCTTGACGGAACCGGTTGGAATTTTCATTGCAGCAACATCCGTCATTACTACCATTTCTGCAATGCCTTCCTCTTCCATAGCCATAAGCAGCCCTGACGGTACGGAAACATCAACATTGCTGGCACCTTCCGCACCTGATACGGCATCAACATAAAGGACCGGTTTAACGCGGGATTCAACACCGTTGTTCTCCAACAGGGCCGTTAACTCCTGTGCCATAAATACGATATCTTTCAACATTTTACGTGTACCGGCGTCAACCAGTTCTCCCGCTCCGACATCTCCAAGTTTTACTTGTCCTTTTATAACATCAGCTCCTGTACTAATTTCAACTTTGAAGGTTGCCACTTTTTTCAGTACAGCATTTGCTACATTATTTAAAGTATTAGCAAACGCATCAGCTGCAAGTGCTTTCCCCGACTCTTCAAGCTTTCCAACCATAACTGCCGATTTCTCTATTAATGTCTTTGCCAATTCAAGGGCGGCTTCGGGACTATCAATACCTCCTATAAGTTCAACAGCCCTCTCCAGGTTTCCAGTTAGATTTTCTGTTAATTTATCCAGTTCCTCTCCCGTAGCAGCCTTAATCTCTTCTTCGTTAATCTCTGCAATTATATCCCCTATCTCTTTTTCCTCTTCACTCGGTTCTACAGGAGGCTCAGGCTCAGTCGGTTTTTCTCCTTCGGACGGCGTGCTGGGGGGTATGTAAACACTTTCACTTCCGGTAGTAAAGCTGAAAGTACATCCTCCTGCCGGCCGCAACACTTCATCGGTTACAGCCCCTTCCGGTATAGTGACCGTATATGTAGTTGAATATGCAAGCGCTGACTGGGGAGTGATGGTAAGGGTATTACCTGATATGCTCTTATTTATTGCTAACGCGGTACTGCCTGCTTTCAGGGTAATATTGCCATATGTGCTGCCCGTCTCCTTGTTTTCAAATATGTCTTTACTATACGTTATTCTTATTGATACCCCTGTCGAAACACCCGTTGCCCCATTGGAAGGGCTTGTTGAAGCCACAACAGGGTTTGAAGGGTCTTCCTCGTACAAGTCATAAATTTCAAGGGCATATATAACATCATCCCTTGTAAGCCCGAATTCACCTATTTTACTCTCTATCTTTACAACCATCTCGTCAATTTTTGAATTAATATCCCCTAGTAAAACTTCGAATAGTTCTTGATTAGTACCAAGCTTCCGCGCAATAGCCGCAGAAACATTACCATTCCTTACAAATACTCCGCCTTCCATGGTAAGCACCGGCACAGAATACGGCAACAATGCCCTGTATACCTGGCCCTCAGTTGCATCAGGCGGAAGACCCAATATTTGTTTTACCACTGGTTTAGTAATATTGCCCTCATAAATATTATAATAGTGGACAATTATTTCCTTGTTATTTATAAGCTTTTGTATCAATATCTTGACGGAATCTTCCCCTATGGCGCCATCGCCCGGTATCTGTTGCGGTACAATAAGATGTCCCTTGCCTACGGCTCCCAAATTCGCCACAATTGCATCATACACTGCCTCAACCGTGATAGCTTGCCCATCACCGATTTTGGCTACTGCAAAATCCCAGATATTCTGGAGCAGCAAGCCTTTATTATCATCGCTTAGTTCCTTTAATTCATTCAATGCATTTTCTACATCGGCAACATTGGCAAATACTGCCGGCGCAAACAACTGGGTTGCCATAAGCGCTGCAATTATTACAGCAACAATAATTTTCTTAATCTTCATAACTTAAATACCTCCCCTTTCTTTTTTCTCCTGCAATCAATTTAGAATCAACCTGCTTATTCTGTATTCCTAAAATAAATCCCTTTTCATTTTTAGTCAATTACATTATCGTCATATTTTTTAAGTTCTTAAACAAAAAATACATTGGTATTAAATACCATAAGCCATAATAAAATATTCCGCTGAACGGTCACGGTTATAATTTATCTGTTTTCTTTTATCATAGGCATTATTTTCTAATTTGTCAAGTATAATCATTGGCGGAAAATAGAAGAAAAGGAAGAAAACCAAAAATGTTTTATGATTTCTTGAGAAACTTTAATAATTTTGAGGGTAAATTTTTCCTTTTATTTAATTTATCATTGCCGTAGTAGTAACCATAGTAATAATTGTAATAATAACCGTAATCTCTTTTTTGCATCCTGTTTAAAACTACTCCGAGCAGGTGGGCTTTTACTTTTTCCAATTGATCTTTTACCTGCTGTGCAGCTTTATAATCAACAGATTTGGATTTTATTACCAGCAACGTACCATCACTTTTTGCTGCCAGAACCGCTGCATCTATTACACTCCCTAATGGAGGCGAATCAAATATAATTATATCAAATTGGCCTTTTGCTGCTTTAAAAAAATTATCTTTTACCTCTTCAATAAATTGGCTGAACTTTTCCGTACTTAAAAGCTCTGCCGGGTTTGGAGGTATAGTACCGCAAGGTATAACAAAAAAGTTTTTAAGGTGGGTTGTATAAATAATATCGTCAATTTCGGATTCCCCGGATATAAAATCCGTTATTCCGTTTACTTGGTTTGCCTCGTTAATGCCCAACACTTTTGCTATATTGGGTTTCCTTAAATCCGTATCCACAAGAAGAGTTTTCAGTCCTGCTTTTGCCATGCTGATTGCCAAGTTAATAGATACTGTCGTTTTACCTTCCCCCGGGTTACAACTTGTTATCGTGATAGTCTTTATTTTATTCACTATACCGCAAAACTGTATGTTTGTCCTGAGGGTATTATACGCTTCTTCTACCGGCATATCCAATCCATCAAAATTTTTAATTTGTGTGTCAGGCATATTAATGTCCTCCTCGCTATGCCCTTGCTATAGTTTAATTTTATACAACCGTTTGCACTATGTCAACAAGTTGGGAAATATTCCTTGCAATTTGTAAGCCACTTGGTTATTTACTTCCTTCAATGTAACTAGTATAATAAGTACATACGCTTTATTGGGTTTTGGGAAGGAGAGTACTAATTTAATGATAGGTCAAAGAATAAGGGAGTTGCGTAGGGAACATAACCTTACTCAGCAGCAATTTGCTGCTCTTTTCAATTTGAACGACAGCACTATTTCCCTTTATGAAAACGAGAAAAGAGAGCCGGAATATCATACCTTGGTAAAAATTGCCGACCACTTCAATGTAACTGTCGATTGGCTTCTTGGAAGGGTAGATAACAAGAATATAGCAATAATTGAATGTGAGTATATCCCCAAAGATTTACTCAATGTTGGTGTAGAATACCTTAAACTGGCAAAGGAAATATACGACAAAAAAATCCCTCCTGAAGATATAAGAAAAATAATTGCAGCTATAAATGCCCTTGAAGACAAATAGTTTACTTGCCTTTATCGCTTGTATCGCCTTTATTGGCTGTTTTATTGTCTGTATTACTTTCATCTTTATCTCTTTCATTTTTGTTACCATCATCTTTACCGTAATTATCTATGTAGCTAACATTAATGTATTCCTTACCCTTTATTTTAATAGATTTTATATAGGGAACATCCAGCCTTATCTTGAGTTCAGGTCTATAGTCCGTATTTATGTACTCTTTACCATTTATACAAATGGCTTTTATGTATGGAACTCCCAGGCTAATGTATAACATTACTATCGTCTCCTTTTAGGTATAAAAATCCGCTTCAACTTTCTTCTTTCATCATTTTTAAAAATACACTCACAACTTTAGGGTCAAACTGTTTGCCGCTGAAATTAACAATTTCTGCAATAGCTTTTTCTTTCGTAATAGCAGCATGGTATACTCTGTCATTGGTCATTGCATCATATGCATCAATTACACTAATAATTCTCGAAGTTATAGGTATTTCTTTTCCTTTCAATCCTTGGGGATAACCATTTCCATCCCAGTGTTCATGATGACATAAAATAGCATTTGCAATGCTTGATAACTCCGGGCAAGCGGCCGCTATACGGTATCCTATTTCACAATGTTTTTGCATAATCTCACGTTCCTCATTGGTAAGAATCCCCTTCTTCGACAAAATGCTGTCGGGAATACCTATTTTACCAATATCATGAAGAGAGGCCAACAGGGTAAGTTCATCCAGTTCCTCATGGGATAGGGCCAATAACCTTCCAAGTTTCAGTGCCATATCTTTCATCCTGTCAGCATGTGCCTCGGTTTCCCATGTCCTCTCTTCCAGGGTTTTCTTTAAGGAATTTATAAATGAGCTTCTCAAACTTGTCCCTTCACTTAGTTTATTTTTATACATCCTATCTTCAGCTCTTTTACAAACAGTTATCATATCCTCCGATTTTTTTGTCCTTGTAGCAGCACCTAAGGCTATACTATATTGGATAAGCTTCTCATCCTTTGACTTACACTTTTCTTTAATACGGTTACATATTTTTGCTGCGTCTTTTTCTCTGGTCTTAGGCAAAATTAATGCGAATTCATCACCCCCTATCCTACATATTATATCACCTTTTCTGCAAGAATTTCTTAATATCTTGGCAATTGTTTTCAGGACATCATTTCCTTTGTCGGAACCGAAAGTGTCGTTAATTAATTTCAGGCTGTTTACATCTCCTATAATAATACTTAGAGGCAGTTGAAACTCGTTGTTTAAACGTTTAAGTTCTTCATCAAAATATTTACGGTTAAAAAGCCCTGTCAGTTCGTCATGGTAATCCTTGTATTCCAGCTGCTCTATGATTTGTGTTTTATCAATATTTTCATCCATCATCATACATATGAGTTTTTCAGACATTACATGTATTAGGCTGCATTGTACCTTGACATACTTTTTTTCACCGTTTTTTAATGTATGAGCCAAAAAAAGAAGCCGTTGTTTTTCCTCAATTATTTTCTCTATTTCTCGGCTTATATCTATACCGGTAATTATATCAACAATTTTCATTTTTTTTAGCTGCTTTCGGCTAAAGCCGTAAAATTTGCGAGCTGCAAGATTTGCATCAATAATACTGAGGTTTTCCGTATCTATAATCAATATTGCAAAATTATTTATTTCAAAAACATTTCTGTAGATATGTAATCTTTCTCTTAAAATCTTCCTAAACCTTATATACATTGTAATATCAATACATATACCCACATAACCCGGATTAGCCGGATTACTACTCTCAAAAACGTAATTCACAGGTACTCCTGCTTCGAGTATCCACCTGTATTTACCTTCCTTGCTCCGTACCCTGTACCTTGTTCTAAAAGGCTTGCCCAGCTCTATAGCCTCATAATATATCTTAAGGTATTTGTTTAAGTCATCAGGATGTATTAATGAGGCCCAATCTTCATTAGGGTTATTAATGTCATTTCCCGTAAAATTGAAAAAGCCGCTACTAACAAAATTACGTGCTCCATCAGTTCCTGTTTTCCATATTAGCACATGCAACTCCCCCCATTTAAAAAAATGCCTTACTAAATTTAAGTACAATTATACCAAAAAAAACATCTCTTTGAATCATAATTCTACATAAATTTATATATTCCTTTACAATTAGCAAATTTTTTCAAAAAATATTTAAATTTTGTGCAATAAATTTGCTATTATGCTATTATAAAGTCTGTGGGTTTTTCAATTTTCATGGACCGGAATTGGTCAAGATTTTACATAATAATAAATTAACGAACAAATTAACGAACATGTTTGAAAATATAGATTAAACTTAAATATGTACTACGCAGTATGTATCATTTTAATACTCAAATCAACAAGCCGGGATTCTCCTATAAAGTTCAGCCTTACTTTTGCCCTGCCTTTTCTTGTATCTACCGATTCAATTAAACCTTCAAGTCCTACAAGGGGGCCGTCTACTACAACTATTTTCTCTCCGGATTCATACAGGGTAGAGGTCCCGATTATTTCGCCGTTACACATCAGCCGGCTTATTACATATATTTCTTCCTCATCTATTTCAAGGGGTTCATACTTATTCTTTAACACTCTTAAAAGTCCAGGTACTCCTTTCATATTATAATATTCTTCTATTCCCATTATACCGTTGTATAAAACATATCCGGGAAAAAGGGTCTTTAATTTAACTTCCCATCTACCATCCTTTCTTTCTCTAATTCTTCTCATAGGTACAATAATTCTTAAGTCATCCCTTTCCCTGAACCTATATAATAAACGTTCTTTAACTTTTTCTTCCTCTCCTGTCATGACAAAGAGAGCATACCATTTACCCATACCTTCAAAGTAATACATTCTGCCACTTCCCCATCATATAAATATTATTTCATACCAAATTATTTTACCTATAAGGTTTTTAAGACCTTCCTCCCGTTTTCATAAAACAACCTGTATGCATATTCTTCATCAGACCATTTTACAACATTCTGATATGCTTTTTCATGCCATGAATAATAACTTTCCCTGTGCGCATCAGATGCGACAAAATCCGCTATTTTATTCTTTACCAGGTATTTTGTCATACCCTTTATCCTTTCGCCATAGACTCCTACTATGCTTCCAGTATTTATCTGTATAAGACATCCCATCTCCTTGAGTTTAATTATTGTTTTTTTGCTCTTCAAGTCACCTCCAACTCTTTCCGGATGCGCAATTATTGGCTTAAACCCGTTTTGCCTAAACATGATATCCAGTAATTTTAAGCTTTGCTCGCTATAAGTGAAATACGGAAATTCCGCCAGCATATATACAGTTCCATCTAAACTATGCCTGCCAATAATATCAACAGCTTTTTCCAATACAGGATTCAACATTATCTCAAACCCCAACCTGATGCTTACATTAATACCCTCTGTTTTCTCCAGCAACACCCGGTAGTTTTCATAAGTTTTCTCAGGATTTAATATATGTTCGCGGAAATGAGGTGTAGTTATTATGGCTTTCACACCTGCTTTTTCCGCAGCCTCCACCATTCTTAAGGATTCATCCGGATCCCTTGCGCCATCATCTACATCAAATAATATATGGCTGTGTATATCAACCACAATTTGTACCTTCCATTCCTTTTACTTTTAATTTAAGAAATCAGTTTTACCCTTCTCATAAATTTTTTAAAAGGACTTTCATCCCTGCTATCATCAGCGGTATAATAATAATTATAGTAATGCCTGTAACCGTATCTTAAATCCTTTCTCTGGATCCTGTTTATTACTACACCCAAAAGATATGCATTTGCTTTCTCCAGTTGCCCCTTTACCTGATGGGCAACCTTGTAATTAATTGACTTGGACTTTATTACCAGTAATGTACCATCTGTCTGTGCTGCAATTATGGCAGCATCTATAACACTTCCCAAGGGAGGGGTATCAAATATTATAATGTCAAACTGACCTTTTACTGTCTTCAAATACTGGTCTTTTACAGTTTTTATAAATTCGGAAAATGTTTCGGTACTCAATAATTCTGCAGGGTTAGGGGGAATTACTCCACAAGGTGTTATATAAAAATTTTCTATGTTTGTCCTATAAACAACTTCTTCTAGTGTTGCTTCTCCTGTTATGTAATTTGTAAGGCCAATCTTAGTATTTATATCCAGGATTTTCTCTACGGTGGGACGCCTTAAATCCGCATCCACCAGCAAGGTTTTCATTCCCGCATTGGCCATGCTTATTGCCAGATTTATTGAAGTAGTGGTTTTGCCTTCACCAGGTGCACAACTTGTTATAGTAATTGTTTTTATTTTATTAACTACACCGCAAAAACGTATATTTGTCCTGAGGGTTTTATATGCTTCTTCAGCCGGTATACTAAGTCCGCTAAGCTTTTCATATTTAGTTACCACCATCTGTTTACCTCCTATTTTGTTGTAAACTCCGGTATTGTTCCAAGTACAGTTAAGCCCAAATATTTTTCTACATCATCCGTTGTTTTGATTGTATCATCCAGGTACTCAATTATGAATGCAATCCCTACAGCAACTAGAAGTCCTACAATAAAGGCAACGGCAATGTTCATCATGGGTCTTGGCTTCACGGGGCTTTCAGGTAATTGCGCGGTATCTACAACGTTAATATTTTCAACTTTCATAAGCTTTACGACTTCTCTCGTAAACACTTCAGCTACCTTATTAGCTATATCTGTTGCCAGTTGGGGATTATTATCCTGTACTTTAATTTCAATTAACCGGGTGTCGTTTTTAGCGCTGACATTTATTTTTTCAGCAAGTTTTGAGGAAGTATAGTTTTTCAAATCCAACTCCTCTATAACTTCGTTGGTTATCCGCCTGCTTTTTACAATCTCCTTATAGTCCTTTACAAGCTGCTGTCCTACAAGGAGGTCATTATATGCTATGGTTAGCTCAGAACCGTTAGACTTATTAATTATGTATAGTGTAGTGTTGGCTTCATATACGGGCTCCATTACATAAAAGCTTACATAAGCCGAAACCATTGCAGCAATTACAGGGAGCAATACAATCAGCCATATTCTTTTAACTATTATATTTAAATATTCTTTCAATTCCATCTCCATTATCTTTTCACCCAGTTCCTATTATTCTGTTTTTAATTTTTAAACCAAATATTTACTACTTTGTTAAAGATATTTTACTGTTTACTTAGTATTTTGTCAACATTCATACTTTCATGTTTTTTTTAACATATTTTCTTGTTTATATACTTCCCTGTCTTCTTATCCATATTTCTTATTTTTTATTTTGTTTCATCTCCCTGTATTTTTCTTTCTTTATGATATTTCGACAATTTATACGAATAATGTTAATCTTTTTCACAGTATTTTATTAATTATCTAATTATAATACCTACTGTTAATATTTACTTATTATAATTAAAATAGTATAATAAGCTAATAGGAAGCCAGGATTTATTGGGAAAGGAGAGTTAAAATTAATGATAGGTAATAGGATAAAGCAACTTAGAAAAGAAAATAACCTTACACAAAATCAATTTGCCTCTTTATTTGGCCTGTATGACAGTACCATATCACAGTATGAAAACGGAAAGAGGGAACCCGAATACGATACTCTTATAAAAATCGCCAATAAATTTAATGTTAGCATAGACTGGCTTCTTGGCAGAGTTGAAAGCAAAGACCTGGTAATATTGGAGACTAACAACTTACCCGAACAGTTAAGGGACATTGGCGTAGAATATTTGATGTTGGCTAAAGAAATGGAAGATAAAGAAATACCGCCTGAAGATGTACGCAAAATTATCGATGCAATAAATGCTCTTAAGAAAAAATAGAGTATTAAACAGCATAGTAAAAGCAAAGTAAATATATGTTACATATATTACAAATAATTTTACAAAATTAGTGCAAAATAGTTGCATTTTTTCTAAAGATAAAATAAAATATATATTAAAGATAAAATAAAATAAAATAAAATATATATGTAACTTGTGAAAATTTAATATAGTTAAGTGACAACATGCACGATAATGGTACACTTGCCGAAAGGTAGGGTCGCAAAGCTATGGGTCTAAGGGAAGAGTTATCTTCCTATGATTGCCAGGTTGCCGAAGCATAAAATTTTGCGAGTATTATTAAATAACAAGTTTTTGGATAGAAAGTTAGAAAGGTTTTATTTTTTATTATTTATAACTATATGTTTATTTAATAATAATAAATAATGATATTTAAGTAGGCACTTGGGAATTATCAACCCAGGTGCCTACTTTATTTTTACATGATTTACTAATAATTAAGAAAGGTGGCAGATTCTATGCATAAAGGGGAAAAAACAAACAACGATAATCTTTTTATAATGGATAAAAGCTCTATTCCTCAGGAACTCATAGCTGTTGGTGTAGAATTTATAAAACTTGACAAAACTATGTCCGATAAAGAAATACCGCCTGAAGATATTGAAAAGATTGTAGCAGCCATTAAAGACCTTGAGGATTACTAATTTTTAACGCATTTTTATCATAATCCAGGTTTTTATATACATTACCATTTATATTGATAGATTTAATATAAGGTACACCCAGTCTTATAGTATTGGATGGTTTATAGTCAACATTTATATACTCTATACCATCTATACAAATTGTTTTTATGTATGTCACTTTTAGACTTATATGATAGTGCATAGCTTCCTCTCCTTTTTTTGCAAAAATAGTCTTCCCCATAGTTTTACTTTAAATACACTTCAACAAAAACGCTCTTACACTTATTATATATATCGGAATAATAGAAAAAAATATTAGTATATTTTAAAATATGTCAAGAAAAATATGACAAAGGGGATATTATGTTTGCCAGAGGTGAAATGAAAAAGTAAAATCCACTTTGTAGGATTAAATTCCACCCAAATATATAGTTAATTAAAAAATGTGATATAGTGTTCACTTATATTAACTATTTTATAGAAGATTTTGCTGTAACAGCAA
>JABUEW010000063.1 GCA_013314855.1 Bacillota bacterium
TGAAATTAAATTGTCATTACACAAGTAGATAAATTTGTAAAAAAGAGATATTTTTCTTCAAGTGCTATTCAGGATCAATATTAATGGCCTCCACTGTTTATTATTACATTAACACATACAGTAGATTTAATGCATTGGTATTTTTTAGTTAATTCACCACTTTCCATTTACTGTATCCAAAAAATGAGATATTAAATTTCTAAATTGTAATTATTAACAAAAATTTAATAATATAATGGAAGGATTTTTTAAAGTTATGTAGAAGTATAATATAAAAATATATATTTATGAGGAGAATAATTATGAAAGAAAAAAAACCAAAAATTGGGGAGTTTAGTGCAGTTACCACCTTTGTAAAGGGCTTAATTGATAATAATAGAATTAAGATTTTTATACCTACAGAAGACATAATTAAGCTAATAGTTACTGATAAAGATGAGATTAAAAGGTTTTGTGAGAAAGAAAAGATCAAGGAAAAATATGCATATTACCTAATTGATATTGAAATACCAAGATTAATTTCACATATACTTAATGAATTACCAGATACTATAAGTTTTAATGGTAGACCTCTTGAAGAGGATGAAAAGGAGGACTTTAGTGCAAAGTTAAAAATTGTTAAAGATATATTGATAGATACAAAAATTAAAAATACTCATTTGATAAAAAGCACATCAAAAGTTAAAAGTATAACTTCTATTGACTGGGAAGTTAGCAAAAAGTTATTTGCGGATACCGAAGGAAATCTTCCTGAACTTTTATATGCTACTCTAAATTTGAATATAAGTAAGCCTAATTCACAATCAAACCCAATTGCAAAATTATTCTCTTTAAATGAAGCAGAAGAAACGGTTTGTATTAATTGTGATTTATCAGATATAGACTATTTTATAGACATTTTTAGTGATATTAAAAAGGCGTTAGAAAGTGAGGGTGATAAAAGTTGAGTAAACTAATAAACTTAGACACAGTACAGTTAAACACGTATATATCAACAAAAAAGATTTATGAAGAAATTTTATATAACCAAAACTTGTCCATTCAAAGTTATGAAGTGCAGAAACAAATTTTGGAAATAGTTCAGCAATATAAAAAATATTTTCAACAAGTGGAAAGTAAAAAAACTTACAGAGAGTCAAAAGATAAAATAAATGCAACATTACAGATGCTGTTCAGAAAATTAAAATCTAAAATTGACGATTTGGAAGAAGAATTTTATGATATTCATTATAGAATATATAATTTTGGATTAGTTCAAAAATTACTTGATGAAATTGTTGAAAGTTTGGATGAAACTAATACAAACGAAAAATATCTTATGAGAATTTCAATTATTATTCATGATTTAATAAAGAAAGTAAAACCTGAAAATTTATCAGTAGAACATTTAGATATAATAAAACAAGGATTATTAATTATAACTAGCGGTAAAGCTACTAGAGATGATGTGAGGAATATTGACAATAACCTACTTAATAGTGGACTTGATTGGATTTATGGGGGATAAAATGAGTAGTAAAGTTTTTTTGGAAACAACTATTCAGATAGATAGAAACTTTTCTAATTTACCTAGACGTAACAAAATTAATAATAATCTAAAAGAGATGCAACTTTTATCTAGTAGTTATGTATTGGGTGAGATGAAGTTCAACCTATTACGGAATGCTATTACATTTTATAATCTTTTACAGCAATCTGAAACGACAAATGAGGCATTAGACAGGCTTTGTTCGGTTGTCTATTCTACGGGGCAATATTCACGAGTTCTAAAGATTTTTAGCTTTCTAACTGAAGATGGAAATATGGATAAAGTGAACGTTGAAAGACGTTTAAATATGCTTATAGAAGATCTATTCGAATCAAGGTTTTATCGAAATATTACTACCCCTTTACTAAATGAAACTGAATGTTTAAGAGCAAAGGCTGAACCCGAATATGAGGATGGATTCTGGAAAATCAAATTTAACTGTAATGTCAGAATGAAAGAACAATGTAAAATATGTGATTTTATTAAGAAAAATTTAAAAAATTTCCAATTAATTGAATCATTAATTATTGACGAAGATATAGATAAGTCCAATGTGTGTGATATAATCAAAACTTTGAAAGAAATAAGACAAGATAATAAAAAACCTTATGGTCAAAGGTGCTGGAAGATTGGAGATGCAATTATTAGCAATGAGGTTCCAGAGGACACTTTGCTATACACTACAAATGAAAAAGACTACAAGCTAATATGTGAAAAACTTAATAAGAGGATACTGATTGATGATTAAATTTAGCTGATTTCTAATAAGTAGTAAGATTTAGTTTCTGAAATATGAAAATTCTTATTTGTATAGCTAATGACATGTATCCACCTTAGCAAGCATATATATGAGGCCTTCCTTTTTTTTGAGAAATATAGTTTCATAAAATTCTCCTTTCGGTTGTGTATATTATAATAGTTACCATTCTAAACGGTTTTATACAATTAATATGATTTACAAGATTCAGTTATTCATTCCGGTAGCACGTTTCGTGTTTGTCAATAATACTCACTCCAGACATGTGGAGTGCGTGGTTTCCATCAAAAGAAAACACAGCCCATAAAGCCTTGCGGTGCAAGGCTTTATGGGCTGTTAGGAGGAATTGGATATGTTTCCGTGGACGGGGGGAGAAAACACCGAATAAGAACCTGCATTCAAAGATTGTTAAATGCTATAGCATGTGCTATAATTGTATACGGTAGTGTCAAAAGATTTATGAAAAACATTTGTTCGGATGAATGATTTTCATCCTCTGGCATAATTGTAATCTGCATCCTTGAATTTTTGTCAAGGCTGAAATGAACGGGCTTCCAGCCCGGCCTTGACAAAAATTCAGACGCAGAGTGAGGTAGTTTTCAAGAGGATGAAAGTAAAAATCTGACAAAATCAGGGGGGTAGTAGGGTTGAAACTATCTAGGCCTTGATAATAAAGCGTTTGAACCATTTTAAGAGTAAAAACTTTTGACACTACCTTAAAATATGGGAGGGAACAAAAAATGACTAATACTGTTTTAGTAAATACCGGTATGAAGATTTTAATAGAAAAGTTAGGGAATGTAGATGCTGAAAAGTTTATATCGCTAATTATTCGTGAGCCATTTGACTATACGAAATGGCAAAGAGATTTGTTTGAGGGAATGTCTATTGAGGAAATAAGCGATGAAGCTATGAAACTTTACAATAAAACTTATGGCATCTAGGTGTAGCTTTAAATGGTACTACAAAAACTTGTTGATATAAGCAAAAAGAAACCGACTTTTAACAATAACCATTGTTTCATACACCTTATAACATTGTTTCATGCAACTTATATTAATGTAAAATCAATACATTCAATACATTCTGCATAAAATGCCAAATTCCTTCTCGTAAGCAAAAATCTTTTTTCTTTTTTGATGACCAAAGCATTCTTGTTTAAACCGCGCCCAGTTTAAAAAAATACCGGTTTAAAATTTAACTTAACTTGCCAAGAATTCTCCCCTCCTCAATAGGCGGGAGAAGAATAGGCGACTTAAGAGACATGGTAACCATTGCAATAAATGTGGACAACCTGTTTTTTTTATGTCATAAATTTGGACAAATATAAATATTAATATATTAATTAAATGACATATTAGTAAATAACATATTAACTTACTTTACGAAAATGGGGGGCTAAAATGAGTGTATATTATGATAAGTACAACGAGATTATCCGGTATGTTTCAAAAGAAATCCGGGAAGTTTTAATGAAGGTCAATCCTGAAAGGCTTGAATACTTTGAAGAAATAAGGCTTCGCGCCAATAGGCCCCTTATTTTGCAAAATTATTACGAAGACTGGTTTATCAATAATGAAGGTAATTTAACTAAAAATGATGACAATGCCTTTATTGTAAAGCAGGACGACATATTAAAAACCCTCGAAATAATGAGCAGAAATTCCATCTACGCTTTCCAGGACGATATAAGAAACGGATTTTTGACTTTAGTGGGGGGACATAGGGTAGGGATAGCAGGTAAAACAATAACCGAGGGTAGAAAAGTGGTTAACATAAAGGATATTTCCAGCTTGAATATAAGAATTTCCAAGGAAATAAAGGGATGTGCTTTAAAAATCATAAAATATATTTTGGAAAATAAAAATCAAGTTTGCAATACGTTGATTGTATCACCTCCCCAGTGTGGAAAAACTACGTTATTAAGGGATATGACACGGGTCTTGAGCAATGGTGTAAAGGAAATTGGTTTAAAAGGAATGAAAGTAGGTTTAGTGGATGAACGATCCGAAATAGCAGCTTGCCATAAAGGACTTCCCCAGTTTGATATCGGGATGCGTACTGATGTCCTGGATGCATGTCCAAAGTCAATAGGTATGATAATGATGGTACGTTCCATGTCTCCCCAGGTCATTGTGACAGACGAAATAGGAGATCAGGGAGATAAAGATTCGATTGTAACCATATTGAATGCCGGGGTAAAAATAGTTGCAACGGCCCATGGTTTCAATATATCCGAACTAAAAAGCAGACGGGAGGTTTTAAGCCTTATTGAAGAAAAAATATTTGAAAGATACATTGTTTTAAGTAACGCTAATGGCCCAGGGACAATTGAAGAGATAATTGATGGGACAAGTATGGACTTAATTTACAGAAGAAACAGCGGGAGTGGATATTATGGGAGAGGATATTTATGATGCTCAAAATAATTGGAAGTATTATGGTGATTTCAGCATCAAGTTTTATAGGATATTTTATATCCGGAGACTGTTCAAAAAGACCTGTGCAGCTGAGAGATTTACAGGGCATGATCCGGATGCTGGAAAATGAGATTAGGTTCCTCTCAAGCTATATTCCGGAAGCATTTGAAAGGATTTATAAATCAGTTGATAGTCCGGTAAAAGACTTCTTCAAAGCTACAGTTGAAAACTTAAAAAACGACTCTAGTTTAAATGCATCCTGTGCCTGGGAGATGGCTATAACGGAAAATATACATAAAACAGCCTTAAATGAGGAAGACAGGGATATCTTGTTAGCTTTCGGTAAAATGTTAGGAAATTCCGACATTGAGGGCCAAATAAAAAATACCGGTTTTGTACTTCACCAATTAAGCCTGCAGGAAAAAAAAGCTGAAGAGAATAAGAAGAGAAATGAAACTTTATATAAAACATTGGGTTTGTTGGGAGGGATTGCAGCAGTTTTAGTTTTAATTTAACTTACTGTGTCAGTTATATTCAGGAACTGCCGTGAATTTACAAGATGAGGGGAAAGGTAAGATTATGAATATAGATCTTATTTTCAGAATAGCGGCAATAGGTGTATTGGTATCGATTCTTAATGCAGTACTAAAACAGTCAGGCCGCGAAGAGCTTGCAATGCTTACAACCCTTTCAGGGTTGGTCTTGGTATTACTTATGGTTGCAAAAGAAATTGTAAACTTGTTTAACCTTATTAAAACAATGTTTCATTTTTAATGGAAAGTAATACAAAACGGCAACCGAACAAGGTGGATGATAGAAGTGGATATATTTCAGGTAGTAGCATTTGGAGTTGTGGCAGCTATTTTAATTACTACATTAAGAACTTTTAGACCGGAAATTGCAATTCAGGCAAGTATATTGGCAGGTATAATAATATTCGTTTTAATTATCGGTAAGCTTGCACCGGTATTTGACCTTATAAAAATTTACTCCGGGAGGGCTAACATGGATATACAATATCTCCCGGCATTGTTTAAAATTATCGGCATTGCTTATATAGCTGAGTTCGGCGCTGAAATATGCAGGGATGCAGGCGAAAATGCAATAGCATCTAAAATTGAGCTTGCAGGTAAAGTCCTGATTGCAATAATGGCCATTCCAATTATTACATCTTTGCTTGAACTTATTATAAAAATTATGCCTTAAGCATAAATTTAAGGTGGGATAAAAATGAAGCTAAGCAACAAAAGAGAGACTTGTATAATTATCCTGATATTATTGATAATTCTATTTATTTTTAGTTTAAATGTGGATGTTAATGCCCAAGAGAACAGTCAAAGGGAAGATGCTTCTATAGAAAATATAGAAAATATACAAAAAGAATTATTGGAAAACCAGATTCAATCGGCCGAAATAAAGCAACTAAAAGAATACATCGAAGAATATTCTTTAAATCAGATGGAAAAGCTTTTCGGCGGGTATAGCCCGGAAAAAATGATACAGGATATTATAAAGGGTAATTTAAAGTTTAATGTAAAAGACTTGGTTAAGAGGAGCTTTGTTTTCTTTACCCAGGAAGTATATCTTAATCTACACATTTTGTTAAAGCTTATTATACTAATTGTCTTATGCGCATTATTAAAAAATTTGCAGGCATCGTTTTTAAGAGAAGGTGTTGGGGAGCTTGCCTTTTTTATTTGCTATATAGTTGGAGTGTCTTTAATGGTTATTGGTTTTAAAGAGGCCTCAGCCCTTGGAGTTGGTGTAGTTGAGAGGATGGTAGGATTTATGTATGCCACGGTGCCGATAATGGTAACCCTTTTAATTTCAGGTGGAAATGTGGCATCAGGAGGGATTTTTCAACCAATATTAATAATGGTTGTAGAAATAGCTGCAACATTTATTAAAAATGTGTTTATGCCTCTTATATTCTTGTCAACTGTGCTTTCAATAATAAACAACATATCCGATAAAGTACATTTATCAAAGTTGTCAGAGTTAGTAAAAAAAATAGGCACCATATCAATTGGAATTATACTGACGGTTTTTATAGGGATAATTACTGTCCAGGGGTCAGTGGGTGCTGTCGTAGATGGAGTTGCAAGTAAAACAATAAAATTTGCCATAGGTACATTTATTCCTGTAGTAGGCGGCTACCTTTCGGATGCTGCCGATATGGTGATAGGCTGTTCACTTTTAATAAAAAATGCGGCAGGGGCTATTGTGATGATAGGATTAATTGCAATATGCCTTATACCTATCATAAAAATTGCAGCAATTACCTTACTATATAAAATAACCTGCGCATTAGTTGAACCTATATCAGATAAAAGAATTACAAATTGCATAAATGATATTGCAAATTCCATGATACTAATTATAGGAGCTGTGGCTGTAGTAGCTTTTATGTTTATAGTTGCTATTACTGCTATTGTTGTGGCAGGTAATTTGTCGGCCATGATAAGGTGAAATGAGGGAGGGGAAGGAGGTAGGATGTTTGGGCATCCGTCAGGGAGATGTTAGAGTTTCTTAAGGACTGGGTTTTAAATATAGCAGTTATAGCTGTCCTTTTGGTATTTATAGAACTATTAATTCCTTCAGGTAAAACAAAGAAATTTGTAAATTTGATATCCGGGTTTATTTTGATTATTACCATTATTCAACCTTTTTTAAAGTTTTTATTAAAGGGTTATGATTTAAATTGGCTTAATGCTATAGACAATAGCTTTAGCGTTATAACGGAAGTAGATGTTACCAACACAGAATTTAGGGAAGAACAGATCAAGCAAATTGTCAAAGTTTACAGGAAAAGATTGATTGAGCAAATTATAGAAATTGCGAAGGGGGTTGAAGAGGTTAGAGATGCAGAGGCAGATGTTATTTTAAACGAAGATTATAATTCACAAAGATTTGGGGAAATAAAAAGGGTTTATGTGAATATAGTAATTGATAATGAGAACCGACAGGGGGACTTAGACCCTATTATTGCTCCTGTTAGAAAAATTGATGAAGTTAAAATTAATATAGGACAAATAGAACAAAAAGATACAAGCAGGGAAAGAGATATTGAAGATAAGCTTAAAAATAAAATTGTAGAAACACTGGAAGATAGGATAAGCAGGTCCCTAATGATAAAAAGGGAAGATATTGTCATATCTTTCAAATGAAGTGAGGGGTGTGTTTTAGTGAACAAGATTTTTAACCATATTAAAGATATAATTTCAAATCAGGACAAAAAGAGAGTTATCGAAAACTGTATTATTATTATAATTATAGGCATTATAATAATTGTTGCAGGAGGGACGCTTTTTCAGAAAAAAGATACAAGTATAGACCAGGAATACCTCCGGGAAAACAGGAAAAGTGATGGAAATGCTGAAGATGGAAGTGCTGGAGAAGGTATTAGCGTTCTAAGGGATGGGGAAAATTACAGTATGGAAGAAAAACTGGAATCAATTCTTTCACAGATAGCAGGTGCCGGTAAAGTTAGTGTTATGATAACTTATGTATCCGGAAGTGAAAAGGTTCCCGCATATGATACAAGAAGGAGCGAGAATGATACTCATGAAGAAGATAATAGCGGAGGTTCAAGGATAATTACCCAAAGGGACATTGAAGAGAAGATTGCATATGAAGAAGTCCAGAGCGGCACTAAAAAGCCAATAATCTTAAAAGAGAAGAGCCCCGAGGTAAAGGGCGTGGTAGTGGTGGCTGATGGAGCAAATGAACCTGTTGTAAAAGAGAACCTGGTTAGGGCCGTACAAACACTTATGGATGTGCCGCCCCATAAAGTACAGGTGTTTATGAGAAAAAAGTAAATGGACAAAATTTTATGAAGTAGATATAAATTTATTTTAATAAGAATATATATATGAATGAAAAGAAGATTATCAGAAAACCGGTAGTGTAAATATAGTGGAAAGAGGGGGTTTTATGGTGACTATCTTAAAAAGGCGACAAATTGTTATATTGACACTTGTGCTTATGATAGTTATTGCCGGTTATATTCAGTACAGCTACAAAAAAAGCGGATATTCGGAAAATGATGAGGAGACCGGCAGGCTTGGAGAAGCAGTGTATGTAGACACCCAGGAATTAGAAAGTGCAAAGGGTGATAACCAGGAAACGAATAAAGATGAAAGTGAAGAAAAAGGAAAGATTGTAACTGCTTCAAAAGAGGCGGAAGATTATTTTGCACAAACTAAACTGGAAAAGGAAATAACCAGGAGTAGGGACGCCGATAGTTTCAGGAGTATAGCGGAAGACGAAAAGGCAAGTGCCGAAGTAAAAGAACAGGCATATAATAAAATGATGGCTTTAATAGATGTCTCAGACAAAGAAATGAGAATTGAAGCACTTATTAAAAAACAGGGTTTTGATGATGTCATTGCCTTATTTGCAGATGACGGAAGTGTTGATATAATTGTTAAGGCACCAACATTGACAGCCTCCCAGGTTGCCCAGATTACCGATATTGTTTCCAGGCAGGCTAATGTAGATATAGATAAAATAATTATTAAGAATAAATTTTAACCCCAAAAACAACTCAAAATTTGCTTTTAGTTTATATAAGTGGTATAATTTGATTGTCACAATAATAGATTAGTGGGGGTATTGCTATGGATGAAATCGATGTTAATGCCGGAAATAATATTGGTGGAAATAATATTGGTACAGTAAGAATTACCGAGGATGTAGTTGCAATAATTGCCGGTCTTGCAGCTGTTGAAGTCCCGGGCGTTGCAAGTATGAGTGGAGGGTTTGCAGGGGGGATTGCCGAAGCTCTTGGTATGAAGAGCCTGTCAAAAGGTGTGAAAGTGGAAGTAGGAGAAAAAGAAGCTTTAATAGACCTGTATATTATAGTTGAATATGGTGTTCGTATCCCTGAAGTAGCATGGAACATACAGGAGAAGGTCAAGAAATCCGTAGAAAATATGACCGGCCTTACCGTAACAGAAGTAAATATTCATATACAAGGCATCAATATAGGAAAAGAAAGCAAAAAGGAAATGGCTGAGATAAATACTGAAGCAGAATTATAATTTGATTTGAAAAGCATGATAAGCGTGGCATTGCGTTGTCAGACTTCGGGCGTAAAATCCTCACATATAATGAAAAACCCTTTGTTTGGGGTTTATTTTTTTTGTAAAATAAACTATAATAATATTATAAAATATAAAAATAACCAAAACTTAAGAAAATAAGGATTAGGAGGATATATGTTATGAATATTTTGTTGCGGGTTCTTCTTGTAATATATGCTTTATGTTTTATATTTGTGGCGATATTAGCAATGTTTATTGCCATAAATAATGGAGTATTGAGTAATATATATTATAGATTGGATGCGAGCATTTCATCAGGTTATTATTCTACTGTTGTTATCATAATAATTTCGTTGTTTCTTTTAATATCAGCAATTATATTTTTAATAGCGGGGTTAAAAACTGACAGGGATAAAAAAGCTATAAGCAAATATACTAATATAGGTGAAGTTAAAATATCCTTGAATTCTATTGAGAATATTGCATTGAATGCTGCGGGGAAATTCAGCGGCATAAGGGATGTAAGAGCATTTGTGTCCAAGGTTGACGATAATGTTTCAATAACAATTAAAGCATCAGTATTGCCTGACATTATCATTCCTGTAATATCAAATGAAATACAGGAGACTGTAAAAAATGCAGTTGAAGAGAGTTCGGGGGTAATGGTTGCGGATGTTAGAGTTTTTATTGAAAATATTTATTCGGGACCTTTACCGAAACAAAAAGCCGAATAAGCATGAAATATAACAAAGGGAGTGGAATGTTATGGATTGGAGAAGAAACCTGGCTGAATATTATAATTCCCACCGGGGTGCAATTATTGGTGGAATTATAGGGCTTGTAGTAGGTGTGGCGTTTCTAATTTTTGGTTTTTTTAAAGTGCTGTTTGTTGCTTTATGTATCGGATTGGGTTATTATATTGGAAAGAATATAAGTGAAGACAAAAACTTTATAAGGAATTTAAAAGATAGGTTGTTTCCTCCGAGGATGTATAAGTAGCTTATATATTAATTTTTGACCAGGAGGTAAACTAATATGGGCCGGAGAGCATCCAGGGAAGTTGCTATGAAGCTGGTATACCAAACAGAGATACAAAAGGAAGACAGGGAGTGGCAAATTAATTATGCCTTGGAAAGCAAGTCTTTTAGCAGCAAGGATAGTCAATATATTAGAGATATAGTTTATGGTGTATTAAACAATATAGAGAAAATCGATGAGCTTATTGAAAAACATGCAATAGGATGGAAATTGAATAGGATATCAAAGGTTGATTTATCTATACTGAGGGTAGGTATTTATGAGATTCTGTTCAGGGAAGATATACCTTACAATGTATCCGTAAATGAGGCCGTAGAGATGGCTAAAAAGTTTAGTACCAAGGAATCGGGTTCATTTATAAACGGAATACTCAGCAAAATACCTAAATTGCAAATAATAAAATAGCGGAGAATATATAGTACAATGCAATATATTTTAACAGTTTCTGAATTAAATAGATACATAAAAGAAATATTATCCAGAGATTTAATTTTAGCCAATTTGTGGGTAAAAGGGGAAATATCGAATTATAAATATCATTATTCCGGCCATATGTATTTTACACTAAAAGATGAGAAAAGCCTAATAAAATGTGTAATGTTCAAAGGACAGACATACGGCTTAAAGTTTTTGCCTGAAAACGGCATTAAGGTAATGGCAAGAGGGTATGTTTCGGTTTTTGAAAGGGATGGCCAATATCAACTTTATATTGAAGAAATGCAGCCGGATGGTCTTGGGAGTCTTTATCTTGCTTTTGAACAGTTAAAGAAGAAACTTGAGGCTGAAGGGCTTTTTGATAAGAGTGTAAAAAAGAAACTTCCGTACCTGCCCAAATCTATAGGAGTAATAACATCCTCTACAGGAGCGGTTATAAGAGATATAATTAATGTGGTAAGCAGGAGATTTCCAAACATTGAAATTAAGTTATATCCTGTTGCAGTCCAGGGAGAACAGGCAGCTCCCATGATTTCCCGGGCAATAAAAGTTTTGAATAGGTTGAATTGCGTTGATGTTATAATTCTTGCAAGAGGAGGGGGTTCCCTGGAGGAATTATGGCCTTTTAACGAGGAGATTGTTGCAAGAAGCATATACGAATCGAATATACCTATTATATCTGCGGTAGGACATGAAACGGATTTTACAGTAGCCGATTTTGTTGCAGATGTCAGGGCACCTACACCTTCGGCAGCAGCAGAAATAGTTGTACCTGAAAAGAGGATTTTAAAGCAAAAAACAGCAGATCTGAAACTTAGGTTGCAGAATGCTTTATTAAAGAGTATAAATATTAACCGGGTTAGATATGCAAGGTTGGCTGGAAGCATTGCATTCAGACAGCCGTATAACAGGATAAACCAGGAAAGAATAAGGCTGGATAATCTGGGCAGGTACATGTACAACGCATTGTTAACCCAAAAGGAAAAGGCCAAAATGCGTATAGTTTTTCTAATAGATAAACTGGATATGTTAAGTCCACTTAATGTATTGGCCAGGGGATATGGCATAGTGAGATCGAAGCCTGATAATAAACTCATTAAATCAGCAAACGATGTTAAAAGCGGGGATGAAATTGAAATTGCTTTAAAAGATGGAGTAATTGATGCTTCAGTTGAATCAACCAAGTATACCAATCAAGTATACTAATAAGAATGGGGGAGTAATGTGAAGAAGGATTGCAAAACTTTTGAGGAAGCTATGAATGAATTGGAAGAGATTGTACAGAAGCTGGAAAAGGGTGAGTTGTCTCTTGAAGAGTCTATTGAGTATTTCCAGAGAGGTGTAGAGCTTTCAAGATATTGTAGTAAGAAACTGGATGAGGTTGAGAGAAGAATAACCATGTTAATTGAAGAAGAAAAAGGAAATATAAAGGAGGAAATTTTTGAAGTGAAAGATGGCGGAAATGATGAAGCTTAGTGAAGAAACTGAGTTCAAGGCGAAATATAATGCCTGGGTTGAATATATAAATGATTCTTTAGCAAGGGTTATCACTGAAAAGGAAGCTCCTGAAAAAAGCATATATGAAGCTATGAAATATAGCTTGACAGCAGGAGGAAAAAGAATCAGGCCGGTTTTGTCATTGGCAGTGTGTGAAATGCTTGGGGGAGATGTAATGGATATTCTTCCATATGCCTGTGCTATTGAAATGATACATACTTATTCTCTTATTCATGACGATTTGCCGGCAATGGATAATGACGATTACAGACGTGGAAAACCGACAAATCACAAGGTGTATGGCGAGGCCAGGGCAATCCTTGCAGGAGATGGCCTCCTTACTTATGCCTTTGAATTAATGACAGATAGTATTCTAAAAAATGTGAGTAATAATATAGGAGATGGTTTGGAAGCCAGGATACGGGCTATAAATTTTATTGCAAAGGCGGCTGGTGTTTCAGGTATGATAGGAGGCCAGGTTATCGATATAGAATCAGAGGGCCGGTTTATTGACCGGGAATTGCTTGAATATATGCATAAATGCAAGACCGGTGCATTAATAAAGGCATCTGTTATGGTACCGGCTATAATAATGAAATTGGATAAAAATGATATGGATTGTTTAGAGAGGTATTCTGAGAATATTGGTTTAGCATTTCAAGTAAAAGATGACATTCTTGATGTAGAAGGGAATTTGGAATTACTGGGCAAACAGACAGGAAAGGATGCATCTAGAAGAAAATCTACTTTTGTAACATTATATGGGATTTGTGAAGCTAAAATAAAGCTTGAAAACTTAATATATGATGGAATTGCAGCTTTGGAGAAATTTGGAGATAAAGCCGGCTTTTTAAAAAGTCTGGCATTTTATATAGGAAAAAGGAAGAATTGAAGATTAGAGTATACAGAGAGAACATAAGTGAGTATTAGAATGATAAGGTTATTTAAAATCAAACCCGTGGATTCAAAAGACTAATTTGAACAGTACATATTCTTGTAATAGCGTTTATTCTGTTGTAGAATATTATACTACAACTTTGATAATAAGCGAGGGTGGTGCAGTATTCTAGTCAGGGATACCGCTTTTGAAGACGGGCCTAAAAATCCGTTTAAGGGCATATCGATGAAGTTCCTGGTGTCGGCTTGCTACGCCCAGTGGTGGGCTGATGCTGGGAGTTAAGGTTTAGGGGCGACCTGCAATGGCATGCAGGGGTAGACCCCTTTACCGTGGAGACCCTTCCTTGTAGGAAGAGTGCCACTTGCAACCAATGAAGAGGGTGGCTTATGCTTACGAGATGGGATTAAACCTGTTATGCGGTACCTTAAGGTGCTGTGTACAGTGTAGCCTGCCTTGAGTGAGTTTGGTGGATAATAGACCAGATGTAAATATATTGGCCGATATATTTACATTATCGCTATTTGAAACCAAACCTGCAAAAGAGGCTAAAAAGCGAATATTCTTGATGAGGAAATCTCCTAGACTGTTCCTTGAGGAGGTATATTGAGGATTGCAGTGTGGACTAAGTGGTAATCAGGCCTTACTTCCGGTAACGGAGTAACTGGATATTTAAAAGGGAACTGCTGGAATGGCGACATTTCAGTATATCCAGGGGAAAACCTGCCTGACCTAAGCCGCAAAATTTACTCAATATACTACCACCCTCATTAAAATGTAATCTCTGGAGGGTTTTTTCTAGTGGATGATAATTCTAAGCCGCCTTCAAATGAAAAGAAAGTTAAGTTTAAGAAGAATTTGGTAGGCGGAAAAAAAGAAAATAAAAAATGGATAGTCTTTATAACGTTATTATCTTTCGTAATGTCGGTCTTTTTCCTTTTAGTTTCAGAATTAATGTTGCAGAACACAAGTAACATGGCTGCCTTTATTATCGTCTTTGTTATTGTCCTTATAGGCATAGTTTTCGATATTATCGGAATTGCGGTTACAGCAGCTGATGAGGCGCCTTTTCATGCAATGGCGTCAAGGAAATACTTTGGAGCAAAGCGTTCTATAAAACTAATAAGAAATGCTAATAAAGTGTCAAGCTTTTGCAATGATGTTGTGGGAGATATATGCGGAATAATAAGCGGTACGGCAGGCGCCTTAATTGTAATAAGAATCACCCAGAGTAAAGGTACACTGGAATCAACATTATATGGACTGGTTGTCAGTGGTACTATTGCAGCCGTTACTGTGGGGGGTAAAGCAATGGGAAAAACCGTGGCAATATCAAATAGTAATTATATAGCATATAAAGTAGGAGTTGTATTACAATTTATTAGTAGTAAAATAGACCTATTTAATATTAAAAAACTAAGAAAGAGTTGGAAGAGAGGTAATAAAACTGACGACGATCTTGAGTAGAATTAATTCCCCCCAGGATATTAAGGAACTTAGTTTTTCAGAGTTGGACCAGCTTGCAGAAGAGTTGAGAAAATTCTTAATAGAGCATGTATCGGAAACAGGGGGGCATATAGCATCAAACCTTGGAATAGTTGAATTGACTTTGGCTCTCCATAGAGTCTTTAATACACCGGAAGATAAGATAATATGGGATGTAGGCCATCAGTCTTATGTCCATAAGATTATTACCGGTAGAAAAGAATATTTTAACACATTAAGAAAGTTTAACGGTCTTGCTGGTTTTCCAAAAACATCAGAAAGTCCTCATGACTTTTTTAATACAGGTCATAGCAGTACGGCAATATCTGCTGCCCTTGGAATTGCAAAAGCCAGGGATTTAAAAAGAGAGAATTATTCTGTGGTATCAGTTGTAGGCGATGGGGCATTGACAGGAGGAATAGCTTTTGAAGCCCTTAATGATGCCGGCCGCTCCACTACTAATCTTATAGTAGTTTTAAACGATAATGAGATGTCAATAGCTAAAAATGTAGGCGGGCTTTCCAGTTATTTAAGCCAGATAAGGTCAGAACCAATTTATTTTAAAGTCAGAGAAGATTTGGATTTTATTTTGAATAAAATACCTGCTATAGGCAAAAGTGCTGCAAGGATGCTTGATAGGGCAAAGGGTACAATTAAATATATGATAATGCCTGGGATAATTTTTGAAGAACTAGGGTTTAAATACCTTGGACCTATTGATGGACACAATATTCAAAAGATGGTTGATGTATTATCAAGGGCTAAGAAGATGAAAGGTCCCATATTTATTCATGTGTGTACACAAAAAGGGAAGGGGTATTCTTTTGCTGAAAAAAAGCCTGACGAGTATCACGGGATATCTCCCTTTGAAATAGAGACAGGGGAAGTAAAAGTTAATAATGGTCCGTGTTTTTCCGATATATTCGGTAACGAATTGGTAAAACTGGCTGAAGAGGATAAGGATATTGTAGCAATTACTGCTGCAATGCCTCATGGTACAGGCCTTAACTTGTTTTCTCAAAAATTTCCGGATCGCTTTTTTGATGTAGGGATTGCAGAGCAACATGCAGTTACATTTGCGGCAGGGTTGGCTTCCAATGGCCTTAAACCGGTAGTGTGCATATATTCGTCTTTTTTGCAGAGGGCTTACGATCAAATACTTCATGACGTTTCACTGCAGAATCTTCATGTGGTACTGGCTGTTGACAGGGCAGGTATTGTGGGTGAAGACGGTGAAACTCACCAAGGTGTATATGATATATGCTATATAAGGCATATGCCCAACATATCCATACTGGCGCCGGCAGATTATACCGAGCTTGCAGCAATGTTAAGATATGCAATTTTTGAACATAATGGCCCCATAGCTATAAGATATCCACGGGGTAAAGGAGCTGTGAGGGTTATTGATGCGGCTGATATGAAAGGTGCAGTTAACATGATCGACCCCTCCGTGATGCCTGTAGAGTATGGAAAAGGCGTATTGCTGAAAGAGGGCGGGGATTTGACTATACTGCCAGTTGGGAATATGGTGGGTATTTCTCTGGAAGTGGCCCGAAAACTTGAAGAAAGGGGAATTTCAGCCGAGGTAATAAATCCGAGGTTTATAAAACCCCTTGATGAAAATCTTATATTGGCTTCGGGGGTTAAAACAGGCAGGATTGTAACTATTGAGGATGGTATAGTGGATGGAGGCTTTGGGAGCAGCATTCTTGAGTTGGTTAATAGAAAAGGGTTTCTTATGGGCAAAAAGGGAAGGTATATTGGGCAAAATGGAAAATACATTGATATTAAGATATTGGGATTCCCAAATGAGCCAATTCCTCATGGCTCCAGAGAAAGCCTTTACAGGAAGTATGGATTGGATGTTGATTCAATAGTGAAAGTAATAGTTGGCTGAAATGTTGATAAGCATTGGATTAGTGTGTCTAACCTAAACATCAAGAAGTTTCTTGCTTCTTTAGGCGGGAGCTTAATTGACGCAATGGAGCGGAGGTATAAATTGGAAAAAGAGAGACTGGATGTTTTATTAGTTAAGAGAGGATATTTTGATAGCAGGGAGAAGGCACAGAAGTCTATTATGGCAGGTGTTGTGTTTGTAGACGGCGTTAAGGAAGATAAGCCGGGTGCAAAATTCAACCCGACTGCAGAGATAGAGGTTAAGGATAATATTAATCCATATGTTAGTCGGGGAGGGCTTAAGCTTGAAAAAGCGTTGGAGTTCTTCGGCATAGACTTGAAAGGAAAAACAGCTATTGATGTAGGTGCCTCTACCGGCGGTTTTACAGACTGTATGCTGAAAAATGGTGCAATAAAAGTAGTCGCAATTGATGTAGGGTATGGCCAGCTTGCATGGGAATTGAGGAATGATGAACGGGTTATATGCATGGAACGGATAAATATAAGATATATAAAACCTGAAAACATAGGTATTGTTGCAGATTTTGCCACAATAGATGTTTCATTTATATCCTTGAAAAAAGTAATACCTGTTGTTGCTGGCCTGATTAAGGAAGAGGGTGAAATGATATGTCTTGTAAAACCCCAATTTGAGGCAGGAAGGAAAAAGGTGGGAAAAAGGGGTGTAGTACGTAACCCCGAAACCCATATGGAGGTATTGCAGGATATTATTATATTTGCCATAGACATCGGACTTAAAGTAAAGGGCTTGACCTACTCTCCTATAAAAGGGACTGAAGGAAACATTGAATACCTTTTGTACCTTTCCAAGCAAAACAAGTTGACTGATAAAAGCATTGATAAGAGTATTATAGAAGACGAAATAAAAAAGGTTGTCATGCAATCCCATTTAATAAACAAAACAATTTGACTTAATTTGGTATGTTTTATATAATTGTAAGCATAAGACATTATTAAGAAGATGATTCATTTGGGAATTGATGACATATAATGAGATAACGGGAATAAATATGAAGACAATAGGTGTAATTGTTAACAGGAATAGAGATAAGGATTTGAGATATACCCGTATTCTTGCAGACAGTATGTGCAACATGGGTGTCAAGATGTTGTTGTCTTCTGATGTGGCAGAAAAGCTTAGTTTGCATGGAAATAGCTACAGTCATAATCTGGTGAAAACGAAGAATGAAAAAGATATTCTTAAAGAGGCCCAAATGGTTATATGTCTTGGCGGAGATGGAACTTTTCTTAAAGTTGCCCGTATGGTTTATAAAAAGAATTTACCCATACTTGGCATAAACCTTGGGAATCTGGGCTTTCTTACTGAGGTTGAGAAAAATGATATAGAAGATGCTATAGACCGGCTTATGCGCGGCGATTATATAATAGAGGAAAGAATGATGCTTGAAGCGTCAATAATAAGGGATGGAAAGGTTATCAGAAAAGATACAGCATTGAATGATGTTGTTATTTCAAGGGGGGCTTTATCCCGAATCTTACATTTAAAAACCTACATAAACGGTGAATTTGTGGACATGTTTCCTGGTGACGGCCTTATTATATCTAGTCCCACAGGGTCAACTGCTTACTCATTATCGGCCGGGGGACCAATTGTTGAGCCGGATATCGATTTGATTATTATAAGCCCCATATGTCCCCATATACTTTATTCCAGGTCAATTATAACAGCTGGAAACAGGATGGTAAAAGCAGTTGTAGACGAAGACTACAGCCACAAAGCCATGGTTACCGTGGATGGCCAGAAAGGTTATGAAATAAGGGGCGGAGATGTAATTGATATTGGAAAATCAAATTATACAATAAAGCTTATCAGAGTAAATCCGCGGAATTTTTTTGATATATTAAGGACAAAAATCTATTTTAGAGGAGAGAGTTTAAAAAAACATGAAATACAATAGGCATGCCAAAATTCTTGAAATAATTGAAAAGCATGAAATTGAAACTCAGGAGGAGCTTGCAGAAAAGCTGAAACAGGAAGGTATGGATGTTACCCAGGCCACAATATCGAGAGACATAAAGGAGTTAAGGCTTGTTAAAGTGTTAACTGAAGATGGAAAATCCAAGTATGCATCTATAACGCAAAGTGATAGCGAGATTTCCAATAAGCTGATGAGGGTATTTGCAGAAGCTTTTGTTTCCGGGGATTATGCAAATAACATAGTTGTGGTAAAGACCCTTCCCGGTATGGCCCAGGCTGCGGCATCTGCAATTGATTCCCTTAAATGGCCTGAAATTGTGGGCACTATTGGAGGCGATGATACTGTAATGATTATTTGCAGGGCAGAAATGATTGCAGAAAAGCTGGTGGAGAGATTTAACCGGATGGTCAAATAATAAATAAATTAATTTTAGCGAGGTCATATAAATGCTACTGCGGCTTGAGATTCAAAATATAGCATTAATTGACGAGGTCAGCATTGAACTCGGGGAAGGATTGAATATTTTAACAGGAGAGACAGGGGCAGGAAAGTCGATAATTATTGACTCCATTAATATCCTTTTGGGAGAAAGGTTTTCAAAAGAGTTGATAAGGACGGGAAAAGACAAAGCGTTAATTGAAGCAGTTTTTCAAATAGACAATAGTAGAATGGCGGAATTATACGAAAAATACGGCATTGAACCTGAAACTGACGGTACCTTGATTATATCCCGTGAGTTTAACATTGCAGGACGAAGTATATGCAGGGTTAATGGAAGATTGGTAACGGTATCGGCTCTTAAGGAAATTGGAGGATATCTCATAGATGTGCACGGGCAGTACGACAACCAGTCACTTCTGAAAAGCGAGACTCATATTGAGTTGTTGGACGCTTTCGGGGGAGAAAAAATACAGGCCTTGAAAAAAAGGTATTCGGAGCTGTACGAGAAGAGAAAAGATATTAAGAACAGCTTACAAAAATTATTTGGGGATGAAAAAGACAGGGAAAGGAAAATTGATTTATTAAAGTACCAGATAGATGAAATAAAAAAGGCGAAATTAGCAATTAATGAAGAAGAGGAACTAAATAAGCAAAAGACACTTCTTTCAAATGCAGGCAAAATAGCAGAGGTGTTATCTTCCGTATATGAAATGCTTTTTACAGGCACGCGAATAAAAACCTCTGCCTATGATGATATTAATGAAGCGGTATTAAAGCTTAAGGATATTTCAAGCTATGATGAAAAATATGATAGGATTACTAAAAAATTGGAGGATATTTCCTACCAGCTGGAAGATATCAGGGAAGAAATAAGGAACGAAAGGGATAGTATTGAATACAACCCGTATTTATTGGAACAAATAGAAGAAAGGCTGGATTTAGTTTTTAGGCTGAAAAGGAAATACGGAAATAGTATATTGGAGATTCTGGAGTATTGTAAAAATAGTGAAGAGGAATTAGATAAAATCATAAAGAGTGAAGAATATATAAATGAGCTTCAAAAGCAGCTTTCAGAAGTAGATAACAGCCTTTACGCCCTTGCAAAGGAAATAAACCGGACCAGGGCGGAAGTTGCCGTTATACTTGAAAGTAATATTTGCAAAGAGCTTGAGGCTCTGGAAATGAAAAAGGCACGGTTTAAAGTCGGTATTTGTATGGAAGATATAACTGAAGATTCCATGACCGGAGGTTCTGCCGGAATTAAGTTTAAGCCTAATGGCCTTGATAAAGTTGAATTCCTTATTTCTCCAAATGTGGGCGAGCCGTTAAAGCCCTTATCCAAAATTGCCTCAGGTGGAGAAATGGCGAGAATAATGCTGGCCATTAAGTCTATACTTGCAGATGTCGATAAAATACCTACTTTGATATTTGACGAAATAGATATCGGTATTAGCGGAAAAGTATCTCAAAGAGTAGGAGAAAAACTGGCTTTTCTATCAAAAAACCACCAGGTAATATGTGTTACTCATCATCCTCAAATTGCCAGCATGGCAGATAATCATTTCTTAATAGAAAAGATTGTTGGAAAAAATATTACAAAAATAAAAGTATCAAAATTATCGGGTGAAAAAATTCCAGATGAAGTTGCAAGAATTCTTGGAGGAGATTTAATTACCGATATGACCAGGAACCTTGCCTGTGAAATGCTGGAAAATGCAAAAAAATTTAAGAGAACAGCAATTCATTAATTTTCCCACTTATGCCTTAAATTGCTTGAATAATTAATTTTATAAAAGGTTAACTTATGATTAGTGTTTTTCCTGTCACGCCTTATTAAGATTAAGGTTAAAACTAAGTTTAAGGAGGCGTGACATTTATTTAAGTAAGTATACATGAGCGAAGCGAATTTTCTTGACAGCATATGGGAGGATTCTAATGTTTGCTTTTAAAAAAATATTAAAAAAAATTGGATTTTCTTT
The DNA here is from genome assembly GCA_013314855.1 of Bacillota bacterium. NCBI lineage: Bacteria > Bacillati > Bacillota > Bacillota bacterium. The sequence continues at coordinate 21,381 of JABUEW010000063.1, forward strand.
TGCAGTGTTTGCAATAATCGTTTGCTTAATATATATATATGCCCTTTGGTCAATACCCGGAGAGTTGGTACTTCTTGAAGGAGAAGAATATATATATCGATTTCAGAATATTTTTCCTATAAAAATTAGCGCTGACAAGGATGGAATAATTCAGCTTAAAAGTAAAGATGAAGGACAAGCGGGTTTCAGGGTTTATAGTCCTATCTTATTAAAAAGTAATAAAAGAGGAAGTTTAGAGTTAAATATCAGTATACTGGAATTAATACCGCTAAAAACTATAAAAGTTGATGTTATACCTAATACAAAACTTGCGGTTTGTGGTAATACAATAGGGATCAAGCTAAAACTGGATGGTATTCTTGTTGTCGGAATGATGGAAGTTGAAACAGTAGATGGAAAAAGAATTCTCCCTGTCAAAGATACAGGAATAAAGCCTGGAGATTTTATTACACATGTAAATGGAGTAGAAATGGATAATGTTAATGATCTTATTGCAGAAATTGAAGCAAGTAGGGGCAGAAAAATCAATATACGGTATAGAAGAGCGGAAATGTTTTATAACATTACCGTGCAACCTGTCATATCTATTGATGACAAACGGTATCATATAGGGCTTTGGGTAAGAGATAATACGGCAGGAATAGGTACATTAACCTTTTATGAGCCGGACACCCTGTATTTTGGTGCCCTGGGCCATGGAATTACCGATATTGATACGGGGATATTAATGCCGGCAAAATCGGGCGAAATATTGGAGTCAAACATACTTGCAGTAAAAAAAAGCAAAAACGGTACACCTGGTGAATTAAAAGGGATTTTTGCCGAAAATAAAGACAGGCTTGGGGTAGTTAATGTAAATAGTACTTATGGTGTATATGGGAAGCTTAACCATACTATAATAAATATGATGCCTGAAAAATTATACCCTATTGCAATCAGATCACAGGTAAAGGAGGGGCCAGCTACCATATTAGCCAACATAATCGGGAAGGAAATAAATGAATATGAAATTGAAATACAAAAGGTATCCGTGGGGAGTACAAACGGCTCAAAAGGAATGATAATAAAGATTACCGATAAAAGGTTGTTGGATATTACCGGAGGTATTGTCCAGGGTATGTCGGGAAGCCCTATTATCCAGGATGGAAAAATAGTGGGGGCAGTAACCCATGTTCTTGTAAATGACCCTTCCAGGGGATATGGCATATTTATAGAATGTATGGTGAAAAAAATGCAGGAAAATAGTGCTATTAATGTGGGAAAAGCAGGCTAAGACGATAATCTTTGATTTGTTGAATATGTGTAGGGAAATAGTATTTCCCACTGATTTAGTCCATTAAAAAATATTTTTTCTGTAGCAATATAGTAATTATTTCGATACTAAAACAACCTAAAACCCTGCTTAAGTATTATTTTGGGGGATTTTATAATACAATAACCTAATATGTTAATTAATATATTTTTAACTAAAATTTACAAACCGGTATTGTAATTTTGTCGAATGCGAACTATAATATTTTCATAGAATATGCATTTCTAGGAGGGAATCACATTGGTTGAAAATAAAATAAGAGTTGTTATTGCCGATGATAACAGAGAATTTGCAGGAATCCTCAAAGAATATATGGATAGCCAGGATGATATTGAAATAGTGGGTATGGCGGGAGATGGATTTGAGGCCTATGACTTAATATCAAACCTTTTACCTGATGTAGTTGTGTTAGATATTATTATGCCGCATCTTGACGGACTTGGTGTACTGGAAAAAATTAATGCTACTCCATTAAAGAAAAGGCCCATATTTATTATACTCTCTGCAGTGGGGCAGGACAGAATAACTCAAAGAGCACTGGTTTTGGGAGCGGAGTATTATGTTGTCAAACCTTTCGATATGGAGGTACTTGTTTCAAGAATTAAACAACTCAAGGGAGTAGCCAAATTAAAAACTCCTAAGCCCGAATATCAAATGAACATAAAAAACATAAATATTGTAGCTGAAAAAAGAGACCTTGAAGTTGAAGTAACAAATATTATGCATGAAATAGGGGTGCCTGCACATATTAAAGGATATCAGTACCTAAGAGATGCCATAATGATGGTAGTAAAGGACCTGGATATAATTAACTCAATAACAAAGCAACTTTATCCTGCCATTGCAAAAGACTATAATACAACACCCAGCAGGGTTGAAAGGGCAATCCGCCATGCAATTGAGGTAGCATGGAATAGGGGCAGGGTAGAGGCAATCAATTCTATTTTTGGCTATACTATTAATATGGGTAAAGGTAAGCCTACCAATTCAGAGTTTATTGCAATGATTGCCGATAAATTAAGAATTGACCTTAAGGTTAGCTGAAGGTGGCGCTATTTCCCTAATATTTCCAGGGTTTTAACCATATCTTCAGGTAAAGGGGCAATAAACTCCATGATTTGTCCGGAAATGGGGTGATTAAACACCACCTTGTATGAATGGAGGGCCTGCCTGGTTATTACTGTACTTGAGCATGAATAAAGAGAGTCTCCTATAATAGGATGACCGATAGCATGACAATGAACTCTTATTTGATGAGTTCTTCCTGTTTCCAAGATAAATCCCAGATATGTTGCATTATCAAGATATTTTAATACTTCAAAATGAGTTACACAAGGCCTGCCGGTACTTACAACATGTCTTAACATAATACTGTCGGGATTCCTTGCTATTGGCAGGTTGATGGTACCTTTTGTTTTACTTAAAATTCCATGGACAATTCCTCTATATTCTTTAATAAACAAATTATTTGACATTTGGTGTGTTAATAAATTTTGGATGTATGGATTTTTGGCAAAGACAATTACTCCGGACGTATCCCGGTCAAGACGGCTTACAGGCCTAATTTTTCTATTTACTCCCCTGGCTTTAAGGTAGTACATTAGAGCATTTGCAAGAGTGCCGGTAGGATGGCTTACTGTAGGATGTACCACTATCCCCGGTTGTTTATTAAGTATAATCATGTGTTCATCTTCGTAAATAACATCAATATCAACATTTTCAGGAATAATATTATCGCATTCTTCTTCAAAATCCATGGAGACATGTACCATATCACCAGGCTGTACTCGGCTTGTAATATAAACCGGACTGGAGTTTACATATATCAGGCTGTTACGTTTAAGCTTTTTTACCATTCGCCCTGATAACCCGAATTCATTTTTCAATATTGACTTTACAGTTCTGTTTCTGTCCTTTTCATTTGCAATATATTCAAGTTCCAACTATACATCACCACTAAATTATAATATATTTTATTAATACCGTCAACGCAGTTTTACCTTTATCAGGACCTATTCATAAAAACTCAAACTTTTTACCCTAAATCATTCATAGTACCCAGATTATTCCATATGACGTTTATCAGTTTTAAAAAATAAAACTTTCATTGTCACAAATGAAGACATGCCTGTA
>JABUEW010000064.1 GCA_013314855.1 Bacillota bacterium
GCAATATGGGCGCATTTTCAAATTTTGAAGAAAATGCCGGAAGTAACATTTTTGCCCCGAAGTGAATTTACAGGCTCTTAAGACTTGGAGCATTTAGTTACCGGAAGCATTTTCTTCATAAAAATAAAATGCGCCCTGCAATATTCTAATCCTCAATCTGCTTTTCATATTCCTTATTGGATACATTGTCCATTTTATCCACAATACCCTGCTTGTCAGTCTTGTTAGTATAAAAGTCTTTATAATCATGGTAGCCGCCCATATCCTGGGGAGTATCGGAAGAGCCGTATTTCATAAGGTCATTAAGAATATCCATACCCTCATGTTCATCATCTTCTTGCTTGTTTAAATACTTTCTCCCTAGAGGTGCATCGATTACCAGTTCTTCATTAGGCCGCATATTTCTTATTATTTCAGGGTCAGGCCTTTTCTCTTCTTCACATTCCAAGCATAAACGCGCATAAGGAATAACTTCCAACCTCTCCTCATCTATATTTTCCCCACAAATTTCGCAAATGCCGTAAGTCCCTTCATCAATTTTTTTCAATGCATTGCGAACCTCCTCCAACAAGTGCTCCTGGTGAACCATTAGCGCATTATTTAATTCTACCATGTATAATTCTGTACCTATATCTGCAGGATGATTGTCATAATTGGAAAGTTCTGTGGGGTAGTTAGGTTCCTGGTCGGCTGTCCTATTCTCATTCATTGTCTTAATGGCATTTTCAATATTTTGACCATGCTGCAGTAATTTTTGTTTAATGTGTTCTATATTAACCATATTATTACCTCCTAACGGATTTAAAAAGCACATCAGACTTCTAAGCCGTATGTGCATACATAATTTTTTATCATTATTTAATTTTTAATTTTATTTTATGCATTTAAATATTTATATATTTAAGTAAATTTTTCATAATAATCTTATCTTATATCTTATTTTATTATTAATAATATTATTATAATTTCTATAATTATAAGATTTTTACTGTTCCGCCATCTTTTTTACCGCTGAAATAATCCTGTTGGCTTCAAGTTCTTCAAGTTTGTAATAATCAGCCTTCATAGCTTCAGCAATTCTCTTGGCCAGTCCCAAGCAAATAAAATCGCATTCGGTATCGATGACCAGTGTCTTTATCCCTTCCGCTGCAATTCTTGATGCTGCCTTGATCGAAGCCTCGAGAGGGTTTTCTCCGTTCAGGGAAACATTTGACCTTCCATCCGAAATAAGTATCAGTATAGGTATCATATCAGGATCCTTCACTTTAACTGCCTTGATTATTTCATACCCCATTTGAAGACCGGCTGTCATGGGTGTTCTGCCTCCTGTCGGGATCTCTTTAAGCTTCTTATGCGCAAGGTCGACACTGCGCGTAATTCCCAGCAGAAGTTCAGCCGAATCCTTTCTGAAAGCTACCAGCCCTACACGGTCTCTTTTCTGATAGGCATCGTCTAAAAGAGAAAGAATGGCTCCCTTTACAGCTTTCATCCTTCTGTTGGCTCCCATGGAACCACTGGCGTCCACGATAAAAAGAAGAGTACATCCTGTCCGTCTTTCTCTCACCTTTTCCCGCAAATCACAGCTGTGAATCGCTATTGCCAGTCCGTTCCTCTCCCTTGCATTCTGAAATGGCGCCGCAGCCCTGAATGTCGCGTCAAAGGCTATATCTGCAGCCTTTCCTTTTGGGAATGCATATTTTACATACCTTCCCTGCAGCGAGTCTGTTTTGACACGGCTTCTTTTTCCGCTTCCTTTGCGCACTTTCAGGTCTTTCATTTCAGCAAGGAACGGCTTTACCTGAAAAATTTCTCCCGGCTCCTCTATGTTGTCGGTATCTTCACATGCGCCTTTCTCATCCGGGCCCCTGTCATCATCCCCGTCATCCTGCACCCGGCTCTCCTGCAGTGCGGAGTGCTCCTGCTCCCTCTGCTGTTCCTCATTCTCACATTCATGCCGTTCTTCATTCTGTTCATTAACCATATCCTGATTGTCATTATTCTCACGGTCTTCCGTCTGCTCCTTTGAAGCAGTGTTTTCAAGCTGTGGCGCATCTCTCAGCCTGTGGGGCAGGGCAAACTGCGCAGCTTCTTTTATATCCTGAAGAGTTACATATAATCTTCCCGACAGGGCGGCGATGGCCTTTGCAGTTTCCACCATGACAAGCTCCGCCCTGTGTCCAGCACAATTGGCTTCCTCCGATATTTCCGCGGCCAGCTTCAGCGCATCCTCCGATACCCTACACTTTCCGACTGCGTCCCGGGCTTTCAGGATATTATTCCTGATCCTGCATGACTCTTGTTCCCATAGTTTCAGGTATTCTTCAGGGTCCTTTTCATATTCCAGCCTTCTTTTGATGATTTCCATTCTTTCATGTAAATCCTTTGTTCCCGAAACCTCGGTAAAAAGCCCGAAGCGGTCGAGAAACTGCGGCCTCAGCTTCCCTTCTTCGGGATTCATGGTGCCTACCAGTACAAAGCAGGAGGGATGGGAGCATGAAATTCCTTCCCTTTCTACAACGTTAACCCCTGAAGCCGAAACCTCCAGGAGACAGTTGACGATATGCTCGCTTAAAAGATTTACCTCATCCACATAAAGCATATTCCCATGGGCCTTTTTTAATATGCCGGGCTCAAAGCTTTTCTTGCCGTCCTTTATTGCCCTTTCCAGATCGATACTGCCCACAAGCCGGTCCTCCGTGACATTTAAAGGAAGCTCCACCACTTCCATGTCAAGCATCAGGGCAGCCACCCCTCTCACCAGCGTGGATTTGGCAGTCCCTTTCTCTCCGCTTATCAGTACGCCTCCAATTAAAGGATTGACCACATTGAGCAACAACGCTTTTTTCACCTTATCCTGCCCAATAACTGCCGGATAAGGAAATACATATCTTTTATCCATGGCTTTCCCTCACCAGCTCCTCAATCTTTGAGAATTCCATGACCCCTTCTTCAAAAGGCTTCCTCCTCATCCTGTGGGGCAGTACCAGCGTAGCAGCCTCCAGCATATCGTCGGCAATTACTCTTTCCCTGCCGTTTAATGCGGCAATAGTTGAAGCCGTCTTTATCATCCCTATATCAGCCCTATGTCCGTCTACATCCATTTCTATGGATATCCTGGCAGCAAGCTCAAGCATATTGTCATCATACCTGACCCCTGCAAGCAGTTTCTTCGCAGCTGATATTTTTCTGCGCAGCTCCTCATTGCTCTCCTCATAAAGCCGGGCAAAGCCCTCCGGATCCTTTTCATACTCAAGCCTCCGCTTTATCACTTCCACTCTCCGTGCGGGGTTTCTTTCACCCGTAACGTCCACTACAAGCCCGAACCGGTCAAGGAGCTGGGGCCTTAAGTCACCTTCCTCGGGATTCATGGTGCCAACCAGCACAAACCTGGCCGGATGACTAAAGGATACCCCTTCCCGCTCAATGGTGTTTACACCCATGGCGGCGGAATCCAGAAGCACATCCACTACATGGTCGTCCAGCAGGTTGACTTCATCCACATAAAGAATATTCCGGTTGGCCTGGGCAAGAATGCCCGGCTCGAATCTTTTTTCCCCTTTTTTTATAGCATGCTCTATATCCAGCGTACCAACCACGCGGTCTTCGGTTGCACTGACGGGAAGGTCAACCACCCTCATCCTGCCGTAATTTGCGGAAAGCTTTTCCCCCCGGCGCACCTTTTCACTGCACTGGCTGCACATGGAAGCTATGTCGTCAGGGTCGCATCCAAACATACAGCCGGCGACCTGCTTCTTTTCGGGCAGAAGGTCCGCAAGCGCCCTCACCGTCGTTGATTTTGCCGTTCCTTTTTCCCCTCTTATAAGCACGCCTCCAAGCATCGGGTTGATTACGTTCAGCACCAGCGCCTTTTTCATGTTTTCCTGGCCTACAATTGCCGTAAACGGGTAGCATTTTTTTATTTCGTCCATACGCATCATTCTCCTTTTGTTTTTCCTGTGCATACTTTCAGCCCTGAACAGGTCATCCGCTTTTCATTACAGCCTTTACTTGGTTTACCTTGAAAAATTCATTAATGTGAATCAGTGCGCTCATGAGTCCACCTCCTTTCAGTTTCCGGTATCCCTCTCTATATCTCCTTCCAGCTCAAGGTAAACCTGCCTGAGTTCCTCAAGCTCTGCATCCGAAGCTTTCCAATAGCCCCTGCTGCTTAATTCCATCAGCCTTTCGACAATCCCAAGGTAAGCCCACCGGTTATTTTCTGCCAGCCGCTTCCTCATACCGGCATCCGACACATATTTTTCATGCAACCTGCTGTATATCCAGTTGTCTACCCTGTTCGTGGTAGCGGCAAGTCCGACCATGTTTTCAAACCGTTCTTCAATTTTTTGCACACCATGGTACTTGTGCTCCAGCATGCCGTCAATCCATTTTGGATTTAGAAGCCTTGTACGTACACCCCGGGCGATGGATTTCTCAACGCTTTCGGTCTCCATGCGCTCACCTGTGCTGTCGCTGATATAGATTTCACACCTTTTACCCTTGGCCATTTCCACAGATTTTGCAAGTCCGCCGAAAAACTCATAGTAGTGGTCAAGGTCGGTAACTTCATACTCGTGGCTGCTGCGTATCTGGGAAACAACATCCACGGCTTTGAGGTTGCTGTCCAGAAGGCCTTCCACTGCCCTGCCCCGGTAGTTTTTGCTGTAGACATGCTTAAGGCTTTTTATATACACTTCACTGATCTGCTTTTCATCCTGCCAGTTTCTAGTTTCAATCAGCTTCGTAATACCCGTGCCGTACTCCGCCTCCGCCGGTCCGAATATCCTCGCCCTTGAAAGCTCAAGCGCTTCTTCCTGTTCGTACCCTTCCTTCATCAACAGCTCGTATATCATCCTGCAGTTTTTCTTAAAGAAGTTAATCTCTTCGGGCTCATCAAGGGATGCAAGCCTTTCCAGCACATTGTTGAGGTCCCCGATAAGGTTGGGAAACATATCGCGGAAGAAGCCGCATATATTGATGACCACGTCAATCCTGGGCCTTTGCAGTTCCTCTGCCGGGATAATCTCGTATTCAGGCTCCCAGGCATTTTTCCCCTGCACCGCTTTAACGCCCAGATACGAAAGGATTTGCCCGAAGGTCTCGCCCTGGGTCCTTGATGTCTCCAGTCCCCACAAGATGACTGCAGTACTCTGAGGATAATCTCCGTGATCTTTTTTATATTGCAGGATTGTATTTTCAGCAATGCGCCTTCCTCTTTCATAGGCCGTACAGGTGGGCACAAACCTGGGGTCGAACTGGTAAAGGTTGAAGCCTGCGGGGAGCACCTCCGGATTGCGTACAATGTCTCCTGCAAGCCTGGCGGGTAGATAGCCTCCCTCCAACACTCTCAGAAGCCCGTCTATTTCATGGTTCACCATGCATTCTTTCATAAGCTTAACTCCATAGTCCAGTGTGCATTTAAGCTCCTTTATCAGATTATTGTCCTTAAGGTCAGGCAGATTTCCATTTTCGGCATAGCGCATAAATACAATATTTGCTTCAAGGTCAAGTTCCTTAAGTATTTGTACTTCATCGCATTCGAGTAGCCTGTCGTAATCCAGTTCCCTGTTTTGCGCCAGTATTCTTCGTAAAGCCTTGACCTCACCCCTGTCATAACGCAGCACAAATCCCGCATAAGCAGAAGCCTCTTCCCTGTTAAAGCCCTTTCCGAAACGGTGAAGCCCTTTCGGTATCAAGGTCCGTTTCATCCTGTACAGTTCCTTCTCAAGCTCATCCAGGTCCGCGGGCAGGTTATTCCTTGCCGCTGCCTCATGAATATGGGCCAATACCTCCGGCGACCTGGCAGGAGACGCTCTGAGCGACTCATGGTATTCATCAATCAGAGCGGATATGGCGGCGATCTCCCCATACAGCCCGCCCTCTGTAAATGCCGGCGGCTGATATCCCACAAGAACTGCATGTGAACGGCGCTTCGCAATCATTGCCTCTGCCGGATTACCGGTATAGTACAAGTAAACATGGGGAACATCCCCTACCAGCATGTCCGGGAAACACTCGCCCGACATTCCGCATTCCTTGCCCTTCAGAAATTCAAGCGTCCCATGCGTCCCCACATGAACCATCACATCCGCCTTGAATTCCTCCCTGACCCATCTGTAGAACGCCATGTACTGGTGGTGAGGAAGCAGCGTCTTGTCATGATAAGCCTTTTCAGGGTGCTCATGCACACCCCGGGTAGGCTGCAGGCCAATGAAAACATTGCCCAGCACAAGTCCCGGAATTAAAAAGGCGGTTCCGTCACTCATCACCTCTCCGGAAGGCTTGCCCCACTGCGCTTCCATGTCTGCGCGGCATGTCTTTCCCTGGAGCCAGCTTTTATAGCCTTCGACGCCATAGCGGATAAGGCCCTTATTGGAGGTCGCTTCACTCCAGCGTGGAGAATTGACAATCCCTCCCGCCGAAAAATACTCCATCAGCTGTGCGGCAGTCAGGCTTTCCGTACAGTAGCCCTCTTTCTTCAATATATTAAGAATGGCTGCCACAGATTCAAAAGTGTCAAGGAATGCGCCTCCGAAAATATTCCCTTCTCCCGGGGGATAATTGTAGCAGATGATAGCCACTCTTTTATCGCTGTTTTTCTTCTCTTTGAGCGAAAGCCAGTTTTTCACCCTGAAAGCAAGCTTTTCAGCGCGCTCGTCAATTAAGGCAAGCTCATTCAGTTCAAGGTCAAATTCCCGGGTTGTACCTCCGGATTCCATGGAGCCCACAGGATAGGTTTCAATGCACCCGTCCAGTTCGGGAAGCATGACGGATATCAAAAACTCCGACGCAGAGCTTCCCTGGGGAGAACTGAACCATTCCTCCCTTGAGCGTCTGGACATGAAAAAGGGATGCAACACCGGAACATTCAGTTTGTCCAGCAGCGCCACCCCAGCCTGCGCGTCTCCTCCCATGGGACCCGCCCCCAGGCGGAAAGACATAAAATTGACCACCAGGTCGGCTTTTCTGCCGGCTGCATTAAAAAGTATATTTTCAAGGAGCCGTATATTGTTGCCAGAAAGCCTTGTGAATGCAACGGGAAGAACATTAGCGAAATCCTTTAATTTTTCCGCAATATCCGCAACACATCCCCAGGTCCTGTTGGGGTAACTGTGGCCGTAGTATAAAAGGGCCACCACCGACTTTTCAGGGTTAATACCAAAGACATGGCGGTATTGTTCGAAGCTTTTGAAAATCTTACCGGTTGATGGGCTCGAGATGCAAAGTTCTTCAAGCTCTTTTGCTGCTCTTGGCGCGGGGACCGTCTTAATACCTCCGTAATCGCGGAGCAGCAGGTAAATAAGGCTTTCTATTTCAGCCTCGCCGGCGTTTTTCCAGTACTTGCCGATTTGCACAAGGTTCCTCATGTCGCGCGGCTTTCCGAAGGGTATAGCCTTGCCCATCTTCTCCGCCATATCCATCATTTTCTGCATGGAGGCAGCATTCATCACCCCTCTTCCAGTGTCAGCATTCCTGCCGCTCATGTCTGCATTCCTGCTGCTGCGCATGCCCACATCTCCGGCATTCAAGGAGCCCAACCTTAAAAACTCCCTTCCTCCATTGCCAATAGGTATGATATGCCCGCGGCAATGCTTAAGGGCTTCAAGCACACAGCTTGTAAGCTCCGCGGGGCTTCCCATCAGATCTGCAATAACGACGTCCGCCTCCTCCACATCCCTTTTTAGAGCATCAAGCTTGTCTTTACCAGGTCTTCTTGCCGCATTGTATAGCTTAAGTTCAAGGATGCCCGGATTTTGCCGTTGAAACCTGCTGTTAAACCTTACAAGGTCGGACAGTACCACTGTCGAAACAGATATAACCGTTAATTTCATACGCCATTCCTCCAAAAGTATTTAATTACACAACCTTCCTGGGGTAGAAAACAGGACTTCCTGAGTGGCTGTCGGTGCCCACCGAGGCTTCCACACGGAAGACCTCCCTCAGAACATCCGCATTCATCACTCTTTCCGGAGCCCCCCGGGTATAAATGCATCCTTCCTTGAGCACCAAAAGCTCGTCCGAGTATCTTGCCGCCTGGTTGATGTCATGAAGCACCATGATTACGGTAATTCCCTCGCTTCGGTTAAGACTTTGTACAAGCTCAAGTATTTCCAGTTGATGGCATATGTCGAGGTAGGTGGTGGGTTCATCCAGCAACAGCACCTGGGGCTTCTGGGCTATGGCCATTGCAAGCCATACCCGCTGCATTTCCCCGCCTGAGAGCGTGCCTGCTCTTCTCCGTGAAAAATCCCTTACCGCGGTTGTCTCCATAGCCCACTCCACTATTTCCTCATCCTCCAGGCTCATGCCTGACCACCATTCCTTGTAGGCAAACCGTCCATATGCCACCAGCTGCCTTACGGTGACATCCTGCGGGCAGTGGTGCGTCTGCGTCAGCACCGCCATTTGCCGGGCCAATTTTTTAATTGCAATAGAGGATATGTCCCGACCATTAAGCAACACCCTGCCTTTATCCGGCCTGATATTTCTTGAAAGCACCTTAAGAAAGGTGGTTTTTCCCGAGCCGTTAGGTCCGATGATTGAAACAACTGCGCCTTTGTTGATTCCGACATTCAGGCCGCTTATTACTTTCTTTTCCCTGTAGCTTACATGAATACCTTCCGCTCTGATTATTTCCATACTTATTCTCTCCTCAAAAGATATAGAAAGAAGGGCGCACCCAGGACCGCCATGACTATCCCGACCGGTATCTCAACAGGACTGAAGGCAGTCCTTGCAAAGGTGTCGCTCAGCATCACCACCGCTGCTCCCATTAGTGCGGAGGCGGGAAACAGATATTTGTAATCCGACCCTATGATTAGCCTTGCGCTGTGAGGTATAATCAGCCCTACAAAACCCAGGAGTCCCACAACCGACACGGCGCTTGCAGCCAGCATTGCGGCAACCGCCGTCATTCCAAGCCTTACTGCCTCCACGTTGAGTCCCAGCCCTCTCGCCGTATCATCACCCAGCACAAGGATATTAAGCTTTTCAGACATTATAAGTGCACTGATGATTCCCAACACAGTATAGGGCAGTACCACCCACACCTGGGGCCAGCTTCTGGCGGAAAGGCCGCCGTTCATGAACATCAGCGCGCCATGCACCCTGTCGCTGAAAAACACCATCAGGCCGGAAATTCCGGCACCCAGCAAAGCCGAAACCGCAACCCCTGCAAGAATGATCCTGACAGGCTGGATACCTCCTTTCCAGGCAAGTATATAGATTATCACAGCCGCACCCATGGCTCCTATAAATGCGAAGGGTGGCACCAGCATCTGGTATTGCGGGAACACAATCAGAATCAATATGCCTACAAGACCTGCGCCGGAGGAAATGCCTATAATACCCGGATCTGCCAGAGGGTTGCGCATCACGCCCTGGAGAATACCCCCCGAAAGCGCAAGATTGATGCCCACAAGGCCGGCCACAATGGTCCTGGGCAGTCTTACATTCCATATGACGAGTCTTTGAGGCGTTTTGTCGGTATTGACAATAGCCTCAAAAATGTCAGGAAGAGAAATCTTCATACTGCCAAGAGCATTGCTTATAAAAAAGCCCAGAACCACTACAGCGGCAAAGACCGCCAGTACCCATGCACGCCATGCTTCTTTGTCTTTAAAACTGCCTGCACTATTTGGCTGAAAACCCGCTTTACTCATTAAGACCACCATAAATCTCAGGGTATACACCCTTTGCCATATACTCTATTCCTTCTACAAAATCGGCGCCGGCATTATACAGGAAGTACTTTTGCGGAAGGAACACTATGCGGTTTTCCTTCACTGCCCTGAGTTCTTTCCACACAGGGTCATTTCCCAGTTTTTCTTCAATCACCTTCTGTGAAGAGGTGTCTTCGCTGAGCATGCTTGTTACCAGTATTACATCCGGGTCCTTCTCCACAATGGTCTCCATACTGAAGGGCGTAGTCTCACCGCCCATGCTTTCAGGCTTGCTACCTGCGGCTATATTCTCAAGCTTCAGTATCTCAGCCACATTTCCGGCAATACTGTTGGAAAGCTTTACCGATACATCCTGGGAAGTGACATACAGGATTACCACTCTGGCCGCTTTGTCAGGGAGTTTATCCACAATACTCTTCTTGTCCTTCTCCATTTTAGTGATCAATTCTTCCGCTTTTTTTTCGTTTCCAACAATACGTCCCAGCATCCTGAGCTTGTCCAGGACATCCTGGTATGTGCGCATTTCCAGCGACAGCACCTGAATGCCGCTTTGCTTCAGAGCAGGCACAACAGAGTTCTGCAGACCAAACTGTGCAATGACCAGGTCAGGCTGAAGCTCAAGGATTTTCTCAACATCCGGCTTATATACCTTGCCTATGGTAGGCAGGCTCTCCACCCCCTTCGGTACTGGGCTTCCCCCGCCAAACTCGGCTGCACAGATAGATGTTCCTCCAACAGAATACAGAAGGCCCAGAAAGGTTCCCGAAATAGCGGCAATTCTTTCTGGTTTTTTCTTCAAGGTTACGGTGTTGCCAAGCATATCGGTGATTGTGACCGGATACCCACTACCCTCCGACACGGTCTCTTTTTGGCCGGCTATCTCGTTCATGCCGCTGCTCTTCATTCCGTCTCCCATACCTTCTCCCATTGAACTTTTTGAACCGGGTTCCGTTTTTTCTTCTTTACTTATGCTTTTCATTCCATCAGTCTTATTTTCTACACTGCTTTTTTCCGTGTCTGTTTCGTTCTTGTGTCCACATGCACAGAAAGCAACTAACAAAATCAACATTACCATCATAAAAGGGAATTTTCTTCTTTTCATTAAAACCCATCCTCTCTTATATAATTTATTTAATCAAAAAAAACCTCTCAACTGGAATTGTTAAGAGGCCTTATTGCATTGAAGCTGCTTTATCATGCAATCATAACACCCCCTATCGCCCGTAGAGTATAATGGTGTATAAAAACAGGCAGGTCTTCTGGCTCAAGCGTCATCGCTCCTTCTGCCTTCCCATTTTCCCAGTGGCATTCCTGAAGAAGCTCTTCTTTTACAGCGGCGGGACCGCGCGGGACTTTCACCCGACTTCCCTTTTCACCGGCAAATATTATACTTTTCAAATACAGCCGGCACCTGTTTCTATCAATATTAAATTTTTTATGTTCTACCTGTTATATTTACTCATATCCCATTCAATCTCATGCCTCTACCCTATAGCATTGTCTCAATCCCAATGCAAAAAGTGCTATAAAATAAAACACCAACACAAGAACATTCACCAAACTTACATTTCCTCCGGCGGAAATTGCCCTCAAACCCTGGCTGCTGTGCGTCAACGGCAAGATATATATAACATGCTTCACAATAGCAGGCATGCTGTCGGGAGAGAAGAATGTCCCGCATAAAAAAGTCATCGGGGTTAATAAAAAAGTGCCAAAACGATTCATATCAGCATGGGATTGCACCACCAGCGCGGCAAAAAACCCAAGCGCCGAAAATACCAGTGAATTTAAAAACATCATTACAACAAACCAGAAGCTTATACGGATCATATTTCCGAACAACAGTGAAACCAGAAGTATGAGCGCCCCTCCATACATGCCCCGCAGCGCTCCGGCAAGAATTTTACCAAGTGTGATGCCGAAAATACTTACAGGTGCGATGATGTACTCCTGGAAAGACTTGTCATACAGCCTGTGTATGTTCAGCTGTACGGCAATCGCATTGTAACTGCTGTTCATGGTGGTAAGCGCAATAATGCCGGGTATGATAAACGCCATGTAGGACTGTCCCGCAACCTGCACTCCCCTTCCCATGCCCCATCCGAAGGCAATCATATACAATACCGGTCCGATTAGTGCACTCGATGTAATCTGGCCAAACCTTCTTTTAAAAAACACCCATTCCTCCCATAATACAGGCATCATATCCAACATCATCCTCCCACCCCGTGATTGGTAAGCTTCAAAAACAGGTCTTCAAGGTTGCTTCTGCGGACCGTCAGTCCTTCACCTACTTCCCGCGCCTCTTTTAAAGCTTCCTCCTCACTGTTGAAAAATCCGTACTGCGTTTTGCCGTCTTTAAAAACCTCCAGGACAAAGGCGCCAACCCTTTGCTTTAGTTCATCCGGCGAGCCCTGTGCAATTATTTTTCCGCAATCCATAAGCGCAACAGTGTTGCACAGTATCTCCGCTTCCTCGATATAATGGGTGGTCATCAATACTGTGAATCCCCCGTGGTTCAGGTTTTTCAGCAAATCCCATATGCTTCTCCTGCCGGAGGGGTCCAGTCCCACCGTAGGCTCATCCATGAACAATATGGAAGGTTCATGCATTAAAGCACGGATAATCATCAGTCTTCTTTTCATCCCGCCGGACATATTGTTTACAAGCTTTTTCCGATGCTCGGTAAGGCCTGAGAATTCAAGCAGCTCATCAATTTTTTGCTTACGCTTCCTCTTATCAATCTTATGCAGCATTCCATGCAGCTCGAGATTCTCTTCAGCAGTCATCTCACCTTGGAGGCTGAAATGCTGGGAAACCATGCCCATGGTTTTCTTGATTTCCCGGCGGTCGCGGTTCATGTCAAGCCCATTGATTATAATTCTTCCTTCGTCCGGCTTTAATAGCGTGGTCAGCATGCGGAAGGTGGTGGTTTTTCCTGCACCATTAGGACCAAGGAGTCCGAAGAAATCACCTCTTGCAATGGACAGACCGACTCCATCCACTGCTTTAGTACTGCCGAATTTTTTCACCACACCCTTAAGCTCAATCACATTGTCCAATTTCACTCCACCTTTCAAGCTACTATTCCGGCTGCATCGCCCTCACAGCCTTCAGGGCCTTTTGCACAAAAATATGCCGGAATGCCTCTTTTTCGCCAAGTCCGTGCATATGGATCTCCACCTCGAACCCCTCATTCTCAAGGATGGTTTCCCATGAATCCTTTCCGCCGGCCATGTCATTTCTCGCATGGTCTCCAGCTACCAGCATGAATGGCATAAGCACGATTCTTTTCATGCCGTTTTCTTTAACCTTACGCGTTATACCAGTCAGTGAGGGATACCCTTCCACATTGGCAATATAAGCGTTCAAGCCTGCTTCATCCATGAAACTCTGAAGGCAGTAATAACAGGCATTGCTGAAATGACTTGTCCCATGTCCCATAAATATGGTCACTTTTTCCTCACTATTCTCAGGAAGCTGCGTTTTCAAAGCCTCCACTACCTGGATATAGTCTTCATTATTATAAAGAAGCGGTTCTCCCAGTGATATACTTTTAAAAGCTTTGCTCTTTTCAAATTCGATGACAGCATCCTTTACTTCGTGGTACTCATGCCCGGGAAGTATGTGCAAAGGCTGTACAACTACATGGGTAAATCCCTCATTCTTTAATCTTTCAAGGGCTTCAACCGGATTATTTATAAAGATTCCATCTCTTTTTACCAGCTTTCGGATAATGAACTCCGAAGTAAATGCCCTACGAGGCTCATAGTCCGGCAAAGCTTCATAAATCAGTTTTTCAGTACCTTCTATGCAGCTTTTCAATACATCGGGATAACTGGTCCCGAAGCTTACGACAAGAACAGCATTTTTTCCCATTTAACATCATCCTTATATTCAATCATTTCTTTTTATATGCGGCCAGCCCTGAAGCACATTCATGGCTACCGCTCACAGGTATGAAATATGGGCAGTGATTATCAGGGTCACTAAATACTTTTACCTTTACATTAAAAACCTCTTCCAGAACCTTCTCGGTTACAATCTCCTCCGGCCTGCCCGTTTTATAAACACGGCCGTCCTTCAGTGCAATAATGCTCCTGGAATACCTTGCTGCCTGGTTGATATCATGGAGTACCATGACGATCGTAATACCCAACTGAGCATTCAAACTCTTAATAAGCTCCAGTACCTCGAACTGACAGCCTATATCAAGGAATGTGGTTGGTTCGTCCAATAGGAGGACTTCGGGTTGCTGGGCAAGTGCAAGAGCAAGCCAGGCCCTTTGCCGTTCCCCCCCTGAAAGCGTGGATACCAGACGGTGCTGCAGGCAGTCGATGTGGGTTGCCGAAATAGCCCAATCGATAATTTCAAAATCCTTTGGTTTAAACCGGCCCGTCAATCCAAGATATGGCTGCCTGCCATAACTTACGAGGTCCCTGACTGTAAAATCTTCCGGGATCCTTGGAGACTGTGGGAGCATTGCCAATTTCCTCGCAACTGCCCTCGTATCCTGCTTAAAAATACATTTACCATCAAGATATACTACTCCCTTCAATGGACGCAGGTTCCTAGATAAAGTTTTCAAGAGAGTAGACTTTCCCGAGCCATTAATACCAATAATGGTTACCATATCGCCTTTTTTTATTTCCAGTCCTAGTCCCTCTATAATCAGATTATTTCCATATCCTATAAAAAGTGTTTCAGCTTTTAGCATTTCTCCTGACACCTCCTCTCAAGAGATACAGGAAAAATGGCGCACCTAAAGCTGCCATAATAATTCCTACAGGTATTTCGAGCGGGTCCATAGCCACACGCGCAATAGTATCGCAGGCCATTAATAACATAGCCCCTGACAAGGCAGTTGCGGGAAAGAGATAGCGGTGGTCCGAGCCGATAATCAGCCGTGTCATGTGAGGAACAATCAAACCGACAAAGCCTAAAAGCCCTACAATACTTACAGCGCTTGCGGCAAGTAGAGATGCCAGAGCAATAAAGCACATCCTTGTCCTTTCCACCTTCAGTCCCAGGCTTGTGGCCACTTCATCACCCAGCATCAGTATATTCAGCTTCTGTGAGAGGATAAGCGCAATGCTAAGTCCCGCAACAGTATATGGCCACAGAATATTGAAATGCTTCCACGTCTTTGCCGCTAATCCTCCCACCATAAACGATACCACTCCATGCACACGGTCCGGGAAAAAAATCATCAACGCATTGATCCCCGCATTTAAGAAGGCGGAAACAGCTATACCTGAAAGTATAAGGCGTAGGGGATTAATCCCGTTCTTCCAAGCAAGAAGGTAAATTAGCAATGTCGTAGCCAGTGCTCCAAAAAATGCAAACGGAGGCACCAGGTGGTAGTAGTTTGGAAGCAGTACCAGGATAATCACTGCGGCAAGCCCTGCTCCGGAGGATACGCCAATAATGCTCGGGGAAGCCAAGGGATTCCCCATAATCCCCTGTAGGATAGCTCCCGAAAGCGAAAGGCAGATTCCAACCAGCCCAGCAACAAGCGTCCTGGGCAAGCGGATATTCCGGATAATTTGACGGTTAATGCTTTCCTCCGGATGGAAAATAGCTTTCACAACTTCTCCTGCAGAAATGCGCAAGGCACCAAAACTTACACTCAAAACCAAAGACAGTATGCAAAGAGCAAACAAAACTATAAGGACTGTTAACCTGTAGACAAGTTTTTCCCTGATCTTCTTTTTTCCTTCCTCTACGTAAAAAAGCTTTTCTTTTGCGTTTTTCATTTATTTCTCATACACTCCCGGATACAATATTTTTGCAAGATTTTCAACTGCCTCGGGATATCTTGCATTAGGCTTGTAAATGTAAAGATCCTTGGGCAGGTAGTGTACATTGTCTTCCTTTACAGCTCTTAAGGCCGCCCAGGCCTGGTTTGATTCTATATCCTCCTTTATCCTGGCTTTTGCTTTTTCTACGTCTCCCATGGTGGTAATCAGGATGATGTCAGGATCTCTTTCTACAATTCTTTCCATGCTGAATTCGACCTTTGTATCCTCCTTGACAGGAGAATCCTTGACAATATTGTCCGCACCCAGCATATTGACCATATCCCCCACCAATCCCGACGGAAGCTCGCACTTAACGGATGTTGAAGAAGCAAATAATATCAGGACTTTGGGTTTCTTCTGCGAAGAAACCTTCTTTATTGTGTTGTTTACTTTATCTTTTATTGCGGCAACTTCTGTTTTAAAAATATCCTCCCTGCCGGTAAGCCTGGTGAAAAGATCCAAGTAGTTTATAAAATCATCATAAACCATATAGTTTACATACAGGTATTTTATTCGGTTTTGTTCAAAAATATCCTTCAGTTCCCTGTGTGCTGCCATTGTAGAGGTCATAATAACCAAGTCGGGTTCAAGTGCTATAATTCTCTCAATATTAGGACTTCCCACATTGCCGACTTGTTCGATTCCTTCTGCCTCCGGCGGTACATTTTCCGTGCCGGAAACCCTTGCTATTGCAGTCCCTCCCGCCATATACCACAAATCTAGAATAGAGTTCATCAATATAACAACCCTCTGCGGCTTTTTGTCCAGGGTTACTTCGTTGTCAAGCGGGTCGACTAAGGTAATTTGAGTTTCAGTTTCATTTTTTATAAACTTCGGCCTATCCTGTGTAATCGGTCCCGGCTTATCAACTTCAACTGGTTTTTGTTCATCAATGTTAGGTTTATCCGACTCTACGGTAGAACCTTCTTTCCCTTTATTGTCTACCTTAACTGCTATACATCCCGATAAAAATACAGACAATAAAAAACTCACTGCTACAATAAATAGTAAGTACCTCGCAAATTTTTTCATGTAAATACGCCTCCTATTTTTACTTATATTTTTTTACTCATATTTGATATATTTAATAAAATACCTTATAGCTAACCCCCTCACTTCAATCTTCTCTTCCTAATTTTCACTGCGGTTCTCACTGCATTTTGTCACTATCATCGAAACGCCATGCTGCACCTTGGAACTTTTTTGCTCAATAATCTGAATTACAACTCTCTTCTACTCCTCCGCCAAGCTTATATCCCCTGGGAGTTATCATTTTTGAATTTTTTACATAGGTTTGTGAATTCCCTACAATGACCGTCGAAAACATATCTATATCATGCTCCAGCATTTTTTCAAGGGTGGTTATGACTGAGGCTTCACCCTGTCTTCCTGCATTCCATACAATTCCTACCGGGGTAGAGGCCGGCCTGTACTTCAGCAGTTCATCCCTGGCAATGGCGATATACTCCGTTCTACTTTTGCTTCTTGGATTATAAAAGCAAAGGACAAAATCTGAAGCTGCAGCGCTTTGAATCCGCCTGTAAATAAGCTCCCACGGTGTCAGGTAGTCACTTAAGCTAATAACCGCAAAATCATGCATGAGCGGCGCACCCAAAACAGCAGCAGCTGCACTTGCCGCCGTAATACCGGGTATGACCTCTACCGGGATGGAACTGTTCTCCCGGTTGGCAATTTCCAGCATCAATCCGGCCATCCCATAAATCCCGCTATCCCCACTGCTTACGAGTGCTATAGTATAATCTTCCAGTGCTTTTTTAAGCGCCAGCTTGCACCTCTCTACCTCTCCGCCCATTCCGGTGCTTATCAGCTGCTTTTGTGGAAAGTATTTTTTAATCAAGTCGATATATGTATAATAGCCGATGATATAGTCACACTTTATTAAGGCATCTATGGCCCGGGGCGTCATTTCAGCCATCCCGCCCGGCCCCATTCCCACAACATAAATCTTTTTCATATGGTATAACTCCTCTCTTCCTCCGCCAAAGCAAGTGTAATTCCGTCATAGACTGTTTTGGAACATACAAGCCTTGCATTTTCACCTGCCAGTACAGCACAGGATTCCGCTATATTTCCGACACCAGTCACTTTTCTTACAAATTCGGATGTCTTGAATTTCTCCTCTATCGGCTTTATTCTTTCTGCCGGGTAAGTTACGAATTCAATGCCTCTATCCTTACAGAAATCGATAATTCCTGTCTCCCGAGCCTTCAGGCCAATAGAGGCAACTCTTCGTACCGACAAAATGCTTTTTCCATTCCTTTGCAAAAAATTCACTACAGCTGACTCTATCTCTTCCCTGGTTTTTCCTTTCTTACAACCTATGCCAAGAATCAAGTTCTTTGGACGAAGTATAAGCACCTTTTCAGCGACAACCGGCATATCCGTCCTGTTTGACAGAGCAACAGCCATCTTGCAGAACTGTCCTGCCTCATATTTCACAATATTGGGAGGAAGAATACCTCTCAAATTGCAATCGGTGTATAAGCTAACGCTTCCTCCGTCCACCAATTCCGAGCTGATATACTTCAAACAACTTATGTTTTCTATGGTGCAGCCATTCTCCCTGGCAAATACATCAAAAGCAATAACATTATTAATATCCGTTGCCGTAGTAATAACCGGAATCCCTCCGGTAACTGCGGAAACTTTTTCTGCCAGCTTATTTGCTCCACCCATATGTCCCGAAAGAAGACTTATGGAAAAACGTCCCATTTCATCCACTACTACTACCGCCGGATCATCCATCTTGCTTTTTAAATAAGGCGATATGCTTCTCACTACAATACCGCAAGCCATAATAAATACAAGCCCTTCATACAATGGAAAAATCTTTTTTACCAGCTTCCCAAAATCCGTTGCAAAAGGGTGTATCAACACCATATCGCCGTTCAGTACGCATTTATTAATAAGCTCATTCTTGATATAAACATCCGTATTAAGAGCATATCCTATTTTCAAAGCTAATTCTGAGCCCTTACGCGTAAGGGCAATTACTGCAGTTTTCATGCAACTTCACTCCTTATTTTAGCTCTCTGATGATTTTATCCGCTTTTTCATCCATATACAGCAGCCTGTTTTCTTCATTAAACAGGACAGTTCCCACAAAAACCTTTCCATGGGTATAGTCAATACACCTCCTTGATGCATTTTCCGTAATTCTTTCATAAACTTTACCTAAACCTTTGGTATCGATCACGAATGCAGCTTCACCAGTGGTTTTACAAGCATAAATTTTACGTATCACTTCGGTTGAGGCCCCTTCAAGCCCCGCATATGCGGCAAGTATCTCCATCCGGGCATCGGCCATCCTGCTGTGGGTGTGGAATATACCTCCAGCTACCTTCACAAGCTTTCCCAGGTGGCCTACCACAAGAATACTCTCAATACGGCAGTCTACAGCTTTATCAAGCATGAAGCCAATGAAATTGCTTATCTTCATAACCCTGTCCTTTTGTATTCCGAGTTCATTGACTGCAAAATCCTCGCCATAATTTCCAAAGGTAAATACACAGGAACTAAAACCCTTGTTCCTCAGCACATTTAACTCTAGTGCCAGGGCTTCTTTCCAGGCCTCTTCCGACATAGGCTCCACAATTCCTTTTGTTCCAATTATTGAGATACCTCCTATAATCCCCAGCTTAGGGTTGTATGTTTTTTTTGCCACTTCTTCTCCTCCGGGTACCCTTAACGTTATGATAGCTCCTTTACCAGGAGGAAGTACTTGCGCTACAGCTTCACGTATCATCTGCATTGGAACAGGGTTAATAGCAGGTTTGCCTACCTCTACCTTTAACCCGGGAAGCGTAACCGTCCCGATGCCCTCTCCGGCTCTTATCTCAACGATTTCGTCCATAGTGAGTTCAGCCTTTGCAAATATTTTAAGCCCGGAAGTCACATCCGGATCATCCCCTCCATCCTTTACCACCGAACATTCGGCAAAACCATCCTCCAGCAGCACATCAGCTAACGGAATCTCCAACCTGATGCCTGCCGGTGTGTCAATGCTGATTTTTTCAAGGATTTTGCCTGTCACAAGCACTGTTACTGCGGCCTTTGCAGCTGCTGCCGCACATGTCCCTGTTGTATAACCTTTCTTAAGTTTCCTGCCTGCAATCATTACATACTCATTCATTGTTATCCTCTTCCTTTAGAGCCATATACATCAGCGAATTAACAATAGCAACAGCTACATTGCTTCCGCCCTTACGCCCTTCAGAGATTATGAATGGAACGTCGCACTGCTTAAAAAGTTGCTTTGATTCCACTACATTCACAAAACCTACCGGTACTCCTATTACAAGCTCAGGTTTTGTGACCCCATCGCGGATCATATCGTACAGTCTGATCAACGCTGTGGGAGCATTTCCTATAACAAATATCTTGTTTTTTGAATTAGTCGAAGCCTTTTCCATGGATACGGCGGCCCTAGTCGTCCCCCGCTGTACAGCCTCTTTTGCAACTTCCTCATCATCCATAAAACATGTAATATGAGCTCCTAGCCTGGTGAGAGCCTTCTTGTTGATACCAGCCTCTGCCATCTTGGTGTCAGTAACAATGCCGCATCCGGATTTGAGTGCTTGTAAGCCTTTTTCAACAGCATTTTCACTAAATTTTAAAATATCCACGTAGTCAAGATCGGCAGTGGTATGAATCACCCTTTTAATAATAGGCTCATGTAAGGGTTCAATGCTTCTGCCTTCTAAAAGTTGCGAAATGATTTCAAAACTTTTATTCTCTATTTCTACAGGTTTTAATATGAAATTGTAATCCGTCATGGTTTGTCCCCCCTATTTTGTGTAATAGCAATAGGAAGGCTTGCAGATAATTCTCACCATGAAAACAAATGCTTCTAGAAAAGTAGTTTTGAACTGAAAAACCCTTCTCTCCTACATGGACAGAAGGGTACACTTTCTTACAATACACGTACTGCATTTACCATTCATCTCCCTATCGCTCGTAGGTTTAACAATGAATTTGCTGCAAGCAGGTCTTCTGGCTCAAGGCTCATCGTCATCCCCACCTTCCCGGTTTCCCAGTGGTTTTTTTGAGGACTTCTCCCCTCATACAGCGGCGGGACCGCACGGGAATCTCACCCGTTTCCCTATTATGCCGGTTACATACCGGCCACTTGCTGCTCATTTAATTTATTCAATTATATTAAAATTATAATTGTGGTTATTTTATCATTAACAGCATTATTATGCTATAAATATTTCAAGATATTTTGTAATTTTTTATTCAATGCTATCAATTTATAACCCAAAATTTTTACCCATCTGATAAATAAGCACTAGCTGTTGCTGTGTTCCTACTGTAGTTGTTTGAACTAAACTCAGTGCCTTTTCCATGCCTTTTCCATCAATTCATGGATTCCCCGGCCCTTTCTGGCAGAGGTTGGAACGATAGACATCCCAAGACATTCTTCCAGCAGCGGTATGTCGATCTTGTATAGCCTTTTCTTTTCCTCTTTTTATGTTTATAAGATGCAAATTAGTTATATGTTAATTTTTCAGTTTGCGTTTCATCTCATGACTGAAGTCAGGAGCGTTCGCGCAAACAAATTATAAAATTTATTATTAAATTTATTCTTAATTCATCCTTGATTTTTAAATAAATTTAAGGTTTAATGATTATTGTACACTGAATTCTTATGTTATAATATATAACCTTAAGCTTAATATTAAATTATTTGATTAGCTTTAATTAATTATTTAACTTGATTAATAAATCTTTTACTTAGGAGGTATATTATGGAATTAAGAGCAGATATCGGCGTATTTGGAGGTTCAGGATTTTATTCTTTCCTGGAAAATGTAGAAGAAGTAAAAATTGAGACTCCTTATGGCAGTCCAAGTGACAGCATTGCCCTGGCAAATTATGAAGGTAAAAAGATAGCTTTCTTGCCCAGACATGGTAAAAACCACCAATATCCTCCCCATATGATACCTTACAGGGCAAACCTCTACGCAATGAAGCAACTAGGTGTTAAGAAAATAATTGCACCTACTGCGGCAGGAAGTTTGCAGCCACATATTAAGCCGGGTGATTTTGTTGTTTCCGACCAGTTTGTTGACAGGACAACGGGACGCAAAGACACTTTTTACGACGGTCCTGAAACAAAACACATAAGTTCGGCTTATCCTTATTGTCCTGAATTAAGAAAAATTGCAATTGAAACAGGGAAAAAATTAGGAATTACCATCCACGAAAAAGGAACTGTTGTTGTAATTCAAGGGCCCAGATTTTCCACTGTTGCAGAAAGCCGCTGGTTTAGCAAAATGGGCTGGGAAGTAATAAATATGACCCAGTATCCGGAATGTTACCTGGCAAAAGAATTAGGTATATGCTATGCAAATATAGCATTGATAACCGATTATGATGCCGGTCTTGAAGGACGGGACGATATAAAGCCGGTAACCCATGACGAGGTCTTAAAAGTATTTAATGCAAGTATTGAAAATGTGAAAAAAATGCTTTTTGAAATGATTAAAAGTATTGATTTGGCCTATTGTAATTGTCATTGCAGTGATGTATAATCTTTAAGGAGGTAGGTTATGAAACCTCTGGAATATAAACAGGGAATCTTAAAACTGATTGATCAGACAAAGCTTCCCCGGGAAGTCATCTGGGTAGAGTGCAAAACTTATAATGATGTTGCACAGGCAATCAAAGACATGATTATAAGAGGTGCACCCGCTATTGGTGTATCTGCTGCCTATGGGATAGCAATAGGCTCACAGGCTATTGATACAAATTCTAAAGATATTTTTTTCAATGAACTTGAAAAAATCTGCGATGTAATAAAAAACACCCGCCCTACTGCAGTAAATTTATTTTGGGCTGTAGAAAGAATATACAATAAAGCTATCTCAAATATAGATAAATCAATAAGTGAAATTAAGGACATTATTTTGAATGAAGCATTCCTAATGGAACTGGAGGATATTGAAACAAATAAAAAAATAGGTTGCCATGGAAATCGCTTAATTAAGTACGGGTGGACAATCTTAACCCATTGTAATGCCGGTGCCCTTGCTACTAGTGACTATGGTACAGCCCTTGGTGTTATCAGAGCAGCCCATGAATCAGGCAAAAACATACAGGTATTTGCAGATGAAACCAGGCCTTACCTACAAGGTTCAAGATTGACCGCATGGGAATTAATGGAAGATGGTATTCCCGTTACCCTTATATGTGACAATATGGCAGGCCATTTCATGAAAGAGGGTTTTATTGATTGTGTAATAGTCGGTGCAGACCGGATAGCAGTGAACGGGGATACGGCAAATAAGATAGGTACTTATTCACTGTCCGTCCTTGCTAAAGAAAACAATATACCCTTTTATATTGCAGCTCCCGTTTCAACAATTGATTTCTCAATTGAAAGTGGAGACAAAATCCCTATAGAGGAAAGAAAAATTGAGGAGGTAACCCATATAAAAGGGATACCTATTGCTCCCGAAGGAGTCAGGGTTAGAAACCCTGCTTTTGACGTTACACCCAATAAATACATCACAGCTATAATAACTGAAAAAGGTGTAATTTATCCGCCTTACAATATAAATTTGCTAAAACTAAGGCCATAACGTATGAAAGCTAAGGCATACGAAGGCTAAGGAAATTCCTTAGTATAGTCTTTCCATACGGTGTTAATACAGATTCCGGATGGAATTGGATCCCATAAATGTGATAACGACAGCAACTGATATACCTGCATTTGAAGGAAAACCCGGCCCGGGAGAAATTACTATGTGGGTTGGTTTTTTATACATTATTTCAGAGGAGAGCCATTGCCTTATTTAAAGATTCTTCATACTCTTTTTCTGGTACCGAATCAGCTACTATACCGGCCCCGGCCTGGACATAGGCCATGCCGTCTTGAAAGAGAATAGTTCTGATTTTTATACGAATTTCATAAAGTTATTCTCCTTTCCAAATTTTAAATTGCCGGTATTTTTCTGAAGGAATCACTTTTCTACCGACGCCATTTTTTCCAAAAGCTTGGAACAAAGCAGCAGTGCTCTTGGTAGATGGAAAGGCCCTTTCCACATGGAACCCTTCAATGTATTCGATACCGAACCATCCCTGTGGAGATATCCATACCATTCCCCATATATTTTATCATCAAAATGATTAAAAGACCAAT
>JABUEW010000065.1 GCA_013314855.1 Bacillota bacterium
GTATTATCCGGAAGCAGTGCAGAGCAAAGCCGGGCAGGCAGACATGCATATACCCGAATAAAAAATCTGAATTATATCTCCTGTGGGGAAGCGTATTCCCCGCAGGAGAGTTGTTTATCCATACAAATATGCCAGAGTGCACTCTGCCCCTGATTATGCTGCGTCAGACTGAAGACAAAGTGCCATAAAGATGAGGCTTCATGAAAAGATAGCGCGTGCTTAAGATGGTTTAGCAAGGCTTAAGTTTCCTCTAAACCATCTTCGCATAAGTCGGATTTTCATGAAGCCTCTTAGGGTTTGTCTTCAGTACGCTATATTAAGATGTTATTTCTATATATAGAATTTTTTATATAAGACCTTTTTGCTTGTTTTCCAAGGTTGAGAAGGATTATAGGCGGCTTTAAAGAAATATTATTATAATACACTAAAATACACTAATAAATGCACTAATATTTGCTTTGTTTAAGTTATAGTAAATAGTTGGCATGATAGGGCTGCGGATTCGTAAAGACTGCTCAGCTTCAAGCTAGTTTACCTGATAAGGGGCGGATTATATTGGGAGGCAAGATAGTATTCATTTCACCGGATGAAAAATTGGCGGTTAGGGCTAAAGAAGTAATAGCTGAATTTGGGGAACAGATAGATGTATTTCAAGGTTCCCTGAGCGAAGGAGTCTTGATTGCCAAAAAGGCCGTGAGTCAGGGAGCGAACATAATAATAAGCAGGGGAGGAACAGGCAACCTGATAAAAAAGAATCTGCAGGTGCCTGTTGTGAAAGTTGAGATCAATGGGTACGATATCGTACAGGCAATAAGCCAGGCCATGAGGTATTCGAACAATATCGGAGTTGTTGGTTTTGAAAATCTGGTGAACAGCGCTGAAAAAATGAATGACAAAATGAAAAAGGCGTTTCCTATACAGATCCATACCGCCTTGGTAAAAAGTGAACAGGAAGTTGAGAAGAAAGTTGCCCAGCTGTTTTCATTGGGAGTGAGGTCTTTTATCGGTGGCAATGCAGTTGTCGATACCGCCGTCAATAAGTTCGGATGTTATGGGATGCTTCTTGAATCGGGCAAGGAAGCAATCAGTGAGGCAATCAGAGAGGCAAAGCATATCCTTGAAGTACAGCTGGAGGAGAAAGAAAAGACCGCATTATTAAAATCCATTATTGACTTTGCTTACGATGGAATTATTGGTATAGATGCAAAGGGCAGGATTACCGTATTCAATCCTGTTGCCGAAAAGTTGGTTGGGTGCGCCGCAGACAAGGTGATAGGAAAACTGATAGATGATGTAATAAAAAACACAAGAATGCTTCACGTTTTGCGGACAGGACATCCTGAAAAGGGAGAGTTTCAGCGCATTGGAGAGGTTGATATAGTAACCAACAGGATACCTATTATTGTAAACAACGAAGTAAGGGGAGTTGTTGCAACCTTTCAGGAAGTGGAGAAACTGCAGAAGATTGAAAGGCAGATAAGGAAGCAGCTGTTTCTCAAGGGTCACGTTGCAAAGGCGAGGTTTGCCGACATCATAGGCGAAAGTATGGCAATTCGCCAGGTAAAAAAGAGGGCTGAACGGTTTGCTCGGGTTGACAGCACCATATTGATATTGGGAGAGACAGGGACGGGGAAGGAGCTGTTTGCCCAGAGCATACACAATGGGAGCTCAAGGGCAGACAAACCCTTTGTTGCAGTCAACTGTGCCGCTCTTCCTGAAAATTTGCTGGAGAGCGAACTGTTCGGCTATGTGGAAGGGGCCTTTACCGGGGCAAGGAAAGGCGGGAAGCCTGGGTTGTTCGAACTGGCGCACAGCGGTACAATTTTTCTGGATGAGATAAGCGAAATGTCGCCAAAGCTTCAGGCCAGATTTCTGCGCGTACTGCAGGAAAAGCAAGTGGTGAGAATTGGGGATGACAGGGTAATACCGGTTGACGTGCGAGTTATTGCAGCCAGCAACAGAGATTTGCATAAAATGGTCAAGGAGGATTGCTTCAGGGAAGATTTATATTACAGGCTTTGCGTGCTGCAGTTGATAATACCACCTTTAAGGGAAAGAAAGGAAGATATCAAAAAACTTGCCCATTATTTTGTGGTTAAAAAGGCAAAAGAGTTGGGAAAGGAAGGTATTGGAATTACTGATGCGGCTTTTAATAAATTAGCCTCCTGCACATGGCCTGGGAACGTGCGTCATCTTGAAAATGTTATTGAAAGGGCTGTAGTACTTTCAGATAAAGAAATAGATTTAGACATCATCACTGAAGCGCTGAGCGGGCAAGGGAGCTATAATATCGGAGAGGTATTTGATAGTGAAATGGTACATGAAGGAAGCGAGGGCGTACTCAAACATATGGAGGAAGAAATGATATTAAAGGTGTTGAACGAAGTAAACGGAAATAAAACCCTCGCAGCCAAAAAGTTGGGTATCAGCGGAACCACATTGTGGAGAAAACTCAAACAGCTTGGAAGAGAGTAAAAGGCCAGTCGACAGCTTCGACTGCCTTTCATTATGCAAAATGCATTTTTAAATAATGTAATACCGCTCCAAATGCGTAAGCCAAGTTAGGGCATATTATCCTTGATAGTATGCATTTTTTGTCTTTGCCCGCAAGTGGCATGATAATTGCTCATGTTAAGTGTATCATCTTGAAAGGGGCGGTAAATATGAATGATATATTGCTTTATGAAAGCGAAATATTAAGGGATTTCTGCATAAGTGTATTGGCAAGGGCGGGAGTTCAAGCCAAACACGCCGATATAATAACGGATTCGCTTATATGTGCCGATCTTAGGGGGATAAAGTCGCATGGCATTGTGAGATTACCCACGTATATGGAGCGGCTGGAAAAAGGCTTGATATCACCGGATGCGGAGATGAAGTTTGAAAGCAACAACGGCGCTGCAGCCTTGCTGGATGCCCAAAACGGGTTTGGACAGATAGCAGGCCATAGAGCAATGAAGGCAGCGATTGATATTTCGCGTATATACGGTATAGGAATAGTAGGAGTAAAAAACTCTAACCATTTCGGTATAGCTTCTTACTACTCAATGATGGCATTGAAGGAAGACATGATTGGCATAGCCCTTACCCATTCATCTCCCGCGATAGCTCCGTTCGGTACAGTTGAGCCGCTATTAGGTACAAATCCCCTGTCTATAGCAGTGCCTGCACATAAAGAGAAGCCGATTGTACTGGATATGTCTATGTCCACCGTCGCAAGGGGCAGGATAAGATATGCTGCGTTGACGGGCACACAAATCCCTATAGGCTGGGGTCTGGACGCAACGGGCAATCCTACAACTGACCCTAACGAAGCATTGAAGGGAAGCCTTGTTCCTATTGGCGGGGTTAAAGGCTCTGGCCTCTCACTGGTAATTGATATTTTATGCGGCATATTGACAGGCAACTGCCTGACCGGAGAAGTGAAAATCATAACGGATATGAGCGGACCTGCAAAAACTGGGCATATGTTCTGCTCAATAAACATATCCAGCTTTTCTGATGCATATGCATTTAAAAACAGCATGGACACTGTAGTCGACAAAATCAAATCCCTCAGCCCTGCAGGAGACAATGGCATATTTATGCCGGGAGAGATAGAGTATAACCTGGCTGAAAAGAGACGAAGAGAAGGTATACCCCTTGAGCAGGATGTCATAAAATCCCTGAATTCTCTGGCTAAACGATACGGAACCTTTATGTTATAGCCGTTTTTGGCCGACGCGTTCTGTTGAATGAATTGGTTTCGGGCATTTCAAACTGTTATAATTGTGTTTCAAACTGTAATACGGCAGCAGGAATGCAGTTGGCAGAAGCTTGTATTTATTACGGGAATTAAATGGCATACAATTTGCTAGTATAAGTAAATCAAGAATTAAATCTATTATACTTCTTGCCAACCAGCTCCCTTGCGCATGTATCAGAAATTCTAAGCATAAGCCTATATTTCTCAGCACCAGAATGCTTTTTCGCCGTTTTGTCTTGGTTCTAAAGACATTAATTGAAGTATAGCACATGCAATACGGCTGGATTTGGTGCACGCTTTTTAACAGCCTTTATCTTTATCAGATAAAGTGGCAAGGTTAAAGCAATTCTAAATTATAAGGCAATGTCACTGAAAATTCTCAATTCAACTTCTGGAGGTGTAGAAAAGTGAAGTATGAGATTTCAAAGGGTTCTATGGACAAGGCGGACGGCATATATTTTCAAAACATGACAGGGAAACAGGTCGAAGAGAGGCTTAAGCAAAATGATATCATTATCATACCCATAGGAAGCACGGAAAACCATGGTAGAGGTCAGTGCTATGGTGAAGATACGTTTTTGGTCACAAGAATGGCGGAAACCGTGGCAAAAAAGGTTGGATGCACCGTATCACAGCCGATATGGTTTGGCTCGCATCCATGGTCACACATGGGCATGCCGGGTACTATAATCATACCTGAAGAGACTTTCACCAATTATCTTCGAGCAATTATTGCCGGATTTTGGAATGCAGGTTTTAGGAAGCAGATATTGATTAATGGACATGGACAGGAGTACGTTATACCAAATGCAATTCACCAGTTTGGAAAGATATATCAGGTGCCTGCGGTTATCGCCTTCGTAAACTGGCCTACTGTGATACACGAGCATTTAAAAGACAAGGCCCACGGCGGCCCCTTCGAAACTCAATTCAGACATGCGGATGAGGTTGAGGCATCCTATTCATTGGCACTGTTCCCAGAGATGAACAAAAAAGAGGATATGGAGGATAGCGTTCCCAAGGGCTTTATGCCGGAAGGCCATATAGACAAAGGGGGAGACGTATATCAACTCCCGATTCCGGGTCACGCCCAGATTGGATGCGGGGGGCTGGAGGTAATAATGTATCCTGAAGGCGTTGTGGGCAAACCCTCCCTGGCCGATGCGGCAAAGGCTGAAAAGGGGTTAGAGGCGCTGTTTGATTATATGATAAAGCTGCATGACGATATCAGAAGAACGTTTCCACCTGGCAAACTTCCTGAAATCGAGCTGGTTACGGAAAGGGACAGGGAAGTTGTTGAAGCGGTTATTAGGGGACCGCTGAATGGAGGAAAGAGCATCTATTCTCTCCATCATCCTGTATAGGATGAATAGAGGCAGTACGGCGCACAACTATCATAGAGTCGGGAGGTATAGGAATGAACAGTAAAAAGGACGTTTTTTTCAAAGTGGTTGAAGACAGGAGGAGCATCAGAAAATACACGGACAGCAAGGTCTCCGAGGAAGACCTGAGATTGATTCTGGAAAGCGGAAGGCTCGCTCCTTCCGGTGAAAATGCCCAACCATGGAGATTTGTAGTGGTAAAGGATCAGAAGAACAAAGAGTTCCTGGCCCAAATCGGGAAAAATGCCAGTGGGCGCAGATTTACGGGAGAATTTCTCAGCAGGCAGATGCAGGAGAGGTTTAAAGGGTTAGAAGATGAACAAAAGAAGACCAATGCATTTAAGACATTGACATCAGGAAACGTTTCGGCATTCGTAAGCGAAGCAGATATTATATTGATTATACTTGGGAAGAAAGAAGTCTGGGACGCCCCCTTTGACACATCGGCAGCGATAGAGAACATATTGTTGACCGTGACAAGCCTGGACCTGGGCGCTTGCTGGCTGGTGGCTCCCTGCATCGATATAAGGGACGAGCTGAAGATGAAGAAACATTTCAGCGTACCGGAAGAATACAAGATATTTGCCATATTATCCATCGGAGAGCCTGCCAGAATAGCACGGCCAAGGCCGAGGATTCCGCTGAACGAACTCACCTTTAAAGAGAAATACGGAGAACCTTACTATCAGGATTAAAATTCAATTAATTAGGGGGTTGACGATATGAGTGAAATCAGTAAATTCAAGGAATTGTTATTGTTCGAGGTGCAAAAGGCTTTTTACGATGAGCGGGGCAAGGGTGCGCGGTACAGGCTGACAACAGCCGGAGTATCCTTCTTTAAAGACAGGATTAAAGAGGGAATGGATGATGTCGAGGCAATAAAAGGATATCTTACAGAGCATGGGCTGGTGGGAGGTTTAGAGTATACAGAAGATGCGGTATCTTTCAGTGTGAGGGTAAATGACTGCTGTCTGAAAGAAATAAGGGATTATTTTTCATCAGCGAATATGCAGCCTTTAGGCTGCCCGATTGCCAACGTAATAATGAACGCGCTGGAACTGAAAAGCGGATTGTCTCCGGAGCTGCTGCCAATCGACATTGAGGGAGATGCATGCAGCTTCACTCTGGCAAAAATGGCGACTTCGGACGTGGTTGAGAGGTGAAACCATGAGAAATCTAATCAGGAAACTTAATGAAGTGGTAAGTGAAATACCAGATGGTTCGCAGATTGCCCTGGGAGGATTTGCTATTACAAGAAATCCTGTAGCCTTTGTAAATGAACTGATTAGACAGGGGAAGAAAGGGCTGGAGGTGTACGAGATAATAGGAGGTATGGATGCGGATTTATTGGTGGGTGCCGGCTGTGTTAAGACATACTCCTATGGTGGAGGGTCGCTGGACAGGTTTGGGAAGATTGACAGAATTAATGAAGCAATCGAAAAGGGCCTGGTGGATGTTAGAGAATACAGCGGGTTAAGCATATCCCTGCGTTTTCTGGCGGGCTCGCTCGGCATCCCGTATATCCCTACCAAAACCATACTGGGTACCGATGTACTGGATAACCTGGCAAAAAAGGACAGCGCCATACGGGTAGAAGCGTCGCCGTTCACCGGTGAGAGAGTTGTTCTGCTGGAAGCCTTGCAGCCTGAATATTCCGTTATACATGCACCCTTTGCCGATACAAAAGGAAACGTAATAATTGAAGGGCCCGTATGGGATGTGGAGCTCGCAAAATCTGCAAAGAAGCTCATAGTAACCGTTGATAAAATCATCTCCAATGAATACGTCAAGCAGCATCCCGGAAAAGTAGTGATTCCAGGCGTCTATACATATGCGGTCGTTGAGGTCCCCTATGGAGCTTATCCCACTTCAGTATACAAGGCGTATGATTATGACGGCGAGCTTTTAAGCAGTTACGCGAAGGTAAACAAAACCCAAGAAGAATTCAATAAGTTTGTCCAGCAATATATTTTAGGCACGAGTGACCATTATGGGTTTATCGATAAAGTCCGTGGGCTTGATAAGTTGAGCAGGATACAGGCAGATCCTGTATACGGCTATACGAAAAGTTGAGGTGAATACAATGGCTATGAAATTTTCAACTAACGAACTCATGGCGGTGACGGCAGCAAGGATGCTGGAAGACGGACAAAATATAGTGGTAGGGCTGGGTTTACCCCAAATAGCGACCCTTCTTGCAAAAAATACCCATGCGCCAAATCTGAATATCATATATGAGATAGGCGTAATAAATCCTGAATCCGTTGATGCCGGGGTAGGCATAGCAGACCCGAGGTTATGGTATAAGGGAGAATACTTTACCAGCTTCATTGGGTCACTGGGGCAGATACTGCAAAGGGGTCTGGTTGATGTAGGGTTTTTAGGAGGATTACAGATAGATAAGTACGGCAACATAAACTCAACTTTAATACGGAACGGCAACGACATCAAGCATTTTACGGGAAGCGGCGGAGCTGCCGATATTGCAACATTTGCGAAGAAAACTTTCATTATCATGAAACACGAAAAACGTAAGATTGTAGACGCTGTTGATTTCATTACTACAGTCGGATATCTGAGAGGGGGAAACTCCCGGAGCGACCAGGGAATGCCGATGTGCAGCGATATGAGGGTGATTACCAATCTATGCGTATTCAATTTCAATAACGAGGAAAGAGTGCTTCAGCTGGAATCCATACACGCCGGTGTTACCGGACAGGATATTTGGAATAATACAGGGGTTCATGTATCCATACCTGCAGAGGTAAAAACTACAGACGAACCAACGGATGAAGAAATTTACATGCTAAGAAATAAAATAGACCCTGAGAGGCTGTATATTTAGATTCCGCTTCAGCAGAACAGGGTTGTGAGGAAAGGAAGTGATACGGAAAGAATAACATATGCCGCAATCGAGGCAAATGACGGATGATATTCTAGATAACAAGGGGGTCCATTATATGAGAAAAATGAGAACGGCCGGAGTTGCTGTTGTTATCCTGCTTATTACCATGAGTATTTTAGCAGGATGCAGCCAACAGCAGCCGGAAGCAAAACAAGAACCCACTATAACTTATCCGGAGAGACAGATCAATATGGTCGTGGGATTTTCACCGGGAGGGCCAACCGACGTGATTTCCCGGGGCATTGTACCGGTACTGCAGGAAAAGATGGGCGTAGGTATCGGCATAACGAATATGCCCGGAGCCGCCAGTGCCACAGCGGCTGCCCATGTGTTGAACCAGCCGAGAGATGGGTATACGTTGTTTTTCGGTTCCGAGATAATGTCAATATGGCAGACCATGGGTACAATGGATTTATCGCCAACCAGAGACTTCATACCGGTTAAATTAGTAAGCGAAGCAATACCCGTACTTGCGGTTCCGCCTAAGTCCCCGTTCGGCAGCGCCGAAGAATTTATCCAGTATGCAAAGGAGCATCCGGGTGAACTAAGGATAGGCACAGCAGGACCAGGGACAGTGCCGCATATATCGGGGCTTCTTCTTGAGAAAGAACTGGGATGCAAATTCACGTTTGTTCCATTTCAGGGCGGAGGCCCAGCCGTAACAGCAGTTATGGGCGACCAGGTTAATGCTACTATTGAGATGGTCCAAGGAATGGTCGAGGCTTATAAAGGCGGACAGCTCAAAATCCTTGCTTCATTCACGAATGAACCAATAGAGGGTCTGGACATACCCGCACTGGGGAAAATCGTACCTGAGCTATCCCAATACCTGCCCTATGGCCCTTACTTCGGATTGTTTGCAGCAAAGGATACACCTGAAGAAGTGGTAAAAATACTGAAAGAGAAAATGGATGAGGCGATGGCAGACGAAAGATGGGCTCAATACTGTAAGAAGCTTTATCTGGTTCAAATAGACTACGATGGGGAAGAAGCGATCAAATACCTGGAGGATTGGACTTCACGTTCAGCGTGGCTGTTGTACGATGTCGGAGGAGCGACGAATTCACCCGCTGACTTCGGAATAAAGAGACCTCAATAACAGGCAGCAGGTGCCGGATACCATTTTTATTTTACAGCCTTCCGGTTTTTAGCCGGAAGGCTGTAAAATAAAACAATCCAGGATTTTAGATATGATAAAGCTGAAAAGGAGGTCCTCCAATGCTGAAGGTAAATACAAACAGGTGCAATGGTGACGAGGTATGCACAACAGTGTGTCCGGTCGGCGCGGCGCAGATGGATGAGGATAGTTCAAAGGCGAAAATTGATTCTGATATCTGCATGGAATGTTATGCATGTATGAACATATGTCCTCAAGGCGCTATTTTCGAAGATGATGAGGAATAGCTTATGAGGTGGATACGATGAATGAATATAAACTATTGAACCTGATATCAATTTTATTTGTAGGGACAGTATGCGTGCTCATGTTTGAAAATTTAGGAAGTCTGATATTTCTAAAAAAGATTAGCTTATTGTCCATAGATTCCCCATTGGTTTTTGCCTTTCTGGTAGGCGTTGTATTGCTTATATGCATAATAATCACGCTTATAAGAGGGATATTTGAAAACAATGGGGATGAAAAAGCTAAAACGGGGGGCAGTGAAAGCAAATACGGTGAGATAAAAAAGGTAGTACTTTATAGTGCAGGCTTGTTCGCTTATATACAGATCTTAAAAATGCTGCACTTCAACGTTGGAACCGCAGTATTCATGTGTTTGGTAATGCTTTTGATCAACGGTTCCGGAAACAGGATTGGCGCTAAATTGCTCAAAGCAATTGCAGCTACTTTGGTGACGGTTCCTATACTATATTTCGTGTTCCATGGGATATTCAGCGTGGTATTACCGTGAATTGACAGAGGGGGTCGAATAAATGAGCCTGATTCTAGTTGCATACACGCTTGTTGGAGTAATAATCGGCTTAGTCATGGGTGCACTTCCCGGTCTGACAGTTACAATGACCGCTGTTTTAGTTGTGTCTTTAACATTTGGCTGGCATATGGCAGAAGCTTTGGCTTTCATAATCGGTGCCTTCTGTGGTGGAGTAATGGGAGGGTCGATTTCCGCTATAGCTTTGAATATACCGGGCACAGCGGCTGCAGTAGCTACTGTCTTCGATGGGCATCAGCTTAAGGTGAAAGGGGAAGCTGACAACGCTCTAGGCATTGCACTGTTTGTCAGCTTGCTCGGAGGCATTTTCGGATTAGCCTTTCTGGCAATCCTGGGACCTTTACTAGGTGTGATAGCGTTAAAATTTGGGTCACAGGAATACTTCCTTATTACATTATGGGGGCTGACATTAGTTGCTGTTCTAAGTAAGGGGAATTTCACAAAAGGGCTGATCAGCGCCTGTATCGGTTTGTTTGTAGGCATGATAGGGATGGACCCGATAACAGGGTTGATGAGGTTTACATTTGGCACCAAGCTTTTAAGCGGAGGTATACATTATGTGGTCGCAATGATAGGATTGTTTGGAATTAAGGAAGTGTTTGTCCAGTTGAGCAATACAAAGAGCTTTAAGGCCGGTGACACACAATATAAAATCAGGGACTTGCTGCCAAAGCCTAGGCTCATCAAAAAGGTATTGCCTTCACTGACATGGTCTGCACCAATCGGCGCTATTATTGGATTGCTGCCGGGCACCGGGGGAGATATTGGTTCTCTGGTTGCCTATGGCTTTACTAAACAGGTAATCAAAAACCCGAGCAGACCCTTCGGCGAAGGAGCATATGAAGGGGTAGCGGCTCCGGAGGTCGCCAATGATGCTGCAATAGGCGGTGCAATAACAACTATGCTGACTTTAGGAATTCCCGGAGACTCCGTAAGCGCGGTTATCCTCGGTTCATTCTATATGCATGGATTATTACCGGGACCAACCTTTATGATAACGGAAAGGCGTTATTTTTATCTGATAATAATATTTATGGCAGTGGG
This sequence comes from Bacillota bacterium, assembly GCA_013314855.1. Classification (NCBI taxonomy): domain Bacteria; kingdom Bacillati; phylum Bacillota; species Bacillota bacterium. The sequence goes on from JABUEW010000065.1 coordinate 11,026, forward strand.
GATACTTTTTTCCTACATATTTGGTATTTTAGGCAGTAATCTGATGTTAAAGATGCTTAAATTACCCAAATGGTATCTTTTACCTTTTATATCGGTTTTGTGTGTGATAGGTTCATATGCACTCCAGAACAATATCTATGACGTAGTCTTCATGATAATATTCGGAGCAATCGGATACATATTCGAAAGGTCGGGATATCCTGTAAGCCCGATCGTGCTGGCAATAATCCTTGGACCGATGATTGAAACAAACTTCAGGCAGGCGTTGATAAATACAGGGTCAGTTGGCAGTCTGCTGGTTTCATTCGTCGCAAGGCCGATAAGCCTGATCATCTTGATTCTGCTTGTTGGCTCGTTCGCACTACAATCCAGAATGATGTCTAAACTTGAACTGGAACAGTAATAGAACAAGGAGTGAGGGTAATGCAGAGAATAATCAGAGTTGATATGAGTACAAAGCAAGTTAGAGTTGACAAGGTAGATGAATACAAGCTGCTGGGCGGAAGGGCTTTAACATCAAGAATTACTTATGATGAAGTCCAGGCTAACTGTGAGCCGCTGGGTAGAGAGAACAAGCTTATCATTGCCCCGGGGTTGCTTGCAGGAACAGCTGTGTCGAGCGGAAGCAGGATATCAGTTGGTGGCAAGAGCCCTCTCACAAACGGTATAAAAGAAGCCAATTGCGGAGGTATTTCAGGTGCAAAATTGGCAAGATGCGGTATTAAAGCAATAATAGTCGAAGGGAAATCGTACAACGAGAATGCTTATGTTCTGAAGATTGATAAAGAAGGCATCGAGCTGATAGCCTATAATAGCCTGAAACTTCTGGGAACTTACCGGACTGCTGCTAAGCTGCGTGAAACATATGGCCAAAAAGTAGGTATTCTGTGTGTGGGACCAGGGGGAGAAAGAGGACTAAGGGCTGCTGCCATTGCTTCCAATGACCCCTTTGGTGAACTGAAATTTGCTGCCCGTGGAGGTATGGGGGCAGTAATGGGAAGCAAAGGCCTTAAGGCCATTGTTGTTAACGATGAGGGAGTTCAACCTATGGAATATCATGATAAAGATAAGTTCATGGGCATTGCAAAGGATTTCAATAGACAGCTGATGATGGACCCAAAGACCAAAGAGATCTACCAGAGGGTCGGAACTTCAGGTATTGTTAAAGCTGTTAATGCTATGGGGGCTCTTCCCACAAAGAATTTCAGATATGGTTCGTGGGAACATGCAGAGGAATTAAGCGGCGAGAAGCTGTATGAAACTGTTGCCGCCCGCGGCGGCAAAGGCAAGACGGGTATCCCCTGCATGAACGGATGTGTAATAAAGTGCAGCAATGTATATCCCGATGCGGACGGAGAAGGTATTGTATCCACTTTACAGTACGAGAATATTGCCCTGTTGGGTTCTAATCTTGGTTTTGATAACCTCGATGCGGTTGCCAGATTGAATAGAGAGGTTAACGATTTAGGCCTGGATACTATTGAAATTGGAGCTGCGTTAGGCGTCGCTCTGGATGAAGGGCTTGGAGAGTTTGGAGACGAAGCAGGCTGTATGGCGCTGCTCAATGAGATAAGGAGAAATACTGTCTTGGGTAAGGTCCTGGGCAATGGCGCACTGATTACAGGCCAGGTGCTTGGCAGTGATAGAATACCCACAGCAAAAGGGCAGGGGTTTCCCGGGTATGACCCAAGAGCGCTCAAGGGCAACGGTGTTACTTATGCAATGTCACCCATGGGAGCAGACCACACTGCAGGCAACTGTTTTGGTGCCAGAAACGAAGTTGATCCATTAGGTAAAGAAAACCAGGGCAAGCTATCAAAGGATCTGCAGAGAAGAATGGCTACTCTTGATAGTCTGGGTTTTTGCATATTTGCGCGGGTACCGTTGTTTAAGGACCTGTCAATACTGCCTGGTCTAGTCAATGCACTATTAGGAAGTGATTTCGATGAAGAGAATATATGGGATGTCGGCCATGAGACTGTAAGCATTGAAAGAGAATTTAACGTTAAAGCAGGCATAAGTCCGGCCCAGGATAGGCTTCCGGAGTTTTGTTACTACGAAGAGCTGCAGCCTGTAAAATCCGTATTCGACCTGCCAAGGGAAGAGATGGAAAAAGCCGTGATAGAATGATGCGAAGGTGATTAAAGATGATAACGGTGAAGTTACATCTTAACTTAACAAACTATACCGGCAAACAGAGAGTGGAAATCCCGGCAGCAGAGCCTGTAATTCTGAAAGATCTATTGGAAGAGATGGGAGTACCAATTGGCGAAGTGGGATTAATAGTCAAGAATGGGCGATGGAATACTGCTGAATGTTCATTGAGCGATGGTGATATTGTTGAACTGTTTCCTTACCTTTCCGGAGGGTAAATCAGTATCGAATAACGTTGAATATTGTCAACCCCTATTATTATGCGGGTTAGCATAGCAGGATGTATTAATAAATTTGAAAGGAGAGTAATTACATGGCGGCCAAAGTAATAGTAAGAGAAAGCGAAATAGAAGGAGAAAGAAGAATACCAGCAAGGGTCTCAAAGATTTTGATAAGTGAGCATACCGTAGGGGCAACACAGATTTCAATGGGTACAAATGTAACCGAAGTGGGCAGCAAGATCCCTATGCACTCCCATAAGGATTCGGAAGAAGCTATGTTTGTCATTCAGGGCAAGGGTATATTAATATGTGATGGTGAAGAATACGATCTGTACCCGGGTACCGCGATCTATTCCCCTTTGGGAGTGGAACACGAAATCCGAAATGTAGGCGATGAACCGTTTAAAATTGTTTGGGCATATGCTCCTCCCTTGTCTGCACATTTAAAAAATGAATAATATAAAACTCGGGCGCACCAGGTTTTAAGCCTTGCAAATAATACGTTTGCAGGGCTTTTTATTTCCTTTCTAAGACCCGAGTTCGACAGTAAATAGGTATATTTAAGACTTTAGAGAATTAAGAACCCAGTAAAATAGCGGTTTTCAGCTTTGAAGGCGCTAAAAATTTATTTTTGCATAGATACACGTTTATATAGATAATATCTTGACATAATCTGAATACACATATATAATATAGATATGTATATAAGAAAAACTACACGAAAAAACAAAAACGGTACAATAACTTCATATATCCAGCTGGCACACAATGAATGGAATCCAGACAAAAGGCGTTCTGAAGTCAAAGTTTTATACAACTTCGGTCGGGAAGAGGAGGTCGACCGTGATGCTCTGGAGAGACTTCTGGCCAGTGTTGCCAAATTCCTGGGACCTGAGGAGTTTGTCAGGCATTGCAACCGGGACAAACAGAATGTACAGTGCCTTTCCAGCCGTCCTATGGGCGGTACATATCTTTTGGATATGCTGTGGAGAAGGCTGAACATCAAACAGGAGATTGAGGCATTGCTATTGGCCAGAAATTATAAAATACCGGTAGAACGTGCTGTCTTTGCCATGGTTGCGAACAGGGTACTTGCACCTGGCAGCAAACTGGCTGTAGAAGACTGGGTGAAACAGGATGTCCATATTGATGGACTGTCTGAAATACCGGTCCAGAACCTGTATCGTTCCATGGACTTCCTCCTTGAAGCCCAGGAAGAACTGCAGAAGAACATCTTCTTTGAGGTTTCCAACCTGTTGAATCTTGAAGTGGATCTTCTGTATTTCGATACTACCTCAACATATTTTGAAATTGAAGGTGCCGATGAGGCTGACAGTGAGAAGCAGAACATCAGGCAGTACGGAAACAGCAAGGATCACCGTCCCGACCGTCCTCAGACAGTCATTGGATTGGCGGTAACCAGGGATGGTATTCCTGTACGCTGCTGGAGCTGGCCTGGCAATACTGCAGATATGTCCGTCGTAGAGGAAGTCAAGAAGGACCTGATGGGCTGGAAGCTGGGTAGAGTGATAAGCGTTATGGACCGTGGCTTCTGTTCGGATGATAACCTTCGTACCTTGCAGCGAGGCGGTGGACATTACATTATCGGTGAAAAGCTCCGCAGCGGGAAAAAGGATGTGGAAGAAGCCTTATCCAAACGAGGCCCATTCACAAAAGTTAATGAGAAGATGGAGATCAAGGAAATCATCGTTGGCGATGGCAAAGCCAGAAAACGCTATGTCCTTGTTAGAAATCCAGCTCAAGAAAAAAGGGATAAGGAAAAACGGGAAGAAACAATCAAACGCCTTCAGGAGGAGTTGGATGCCATAGGAGAACTTAAAGGCGAAGCCCATACAAAGAGTATTTGCAGGCTTGTGGCACACCCCGCCTACGGGAGATACATAAAACTTCTCAGTAACGGCCAACCCCGGCTGGACAAGGCAAAAATCAAGCAGGAAGAAAAACTGGACGGCAAATATCTCATACGGACATCAGACGACACCCTGCGTCCTGAGGATGTGGCATTAGGCTACAAGCAGTTGGTAGATATTGAGGACGCTTTTCGTACCATTAAGCAGACCCTTGAGATCCGTCCTATTTATCACCGTTTAAGCGATCGGATCAGAGCACATGTATTGCTTTGTTGGCTGGGATTGCTGCTGATACGCATTGCTGAGAACGAAACCGGCCACACATGGCGGGAGATTGTCAAAGCGGCAGATAAGATCCACCTGGTTGAATTCTTAACGGACGGCGGTTACGTGAAACAACGGACCCAAATCAATAAAATGCAAAAGAATATTTTCAAGCGTCTAAACATAGCAACCCCCCCGGAAATACTGGCTTTCGAGGCAAAAACCACATAGATATGCATAGAAACACGCCCAATATTTTACAGACCGCTAATGCAGTCTGCAAGCCGCACTCGAACTTTGTTTATCTAGCAACTGTCGAACTCGGGTAAGATCCAGTATACAAATTTTCTCCTGTTAATTTTAGTCATAGAAAAAACCTCCCGATTCCAGTTTGTCTTATCTGTCTTCGGAGGTTTACCCTGGATTCCCGGTAACACATAACGATATAGTTTTAAACCCTTGATACAACAGCATATATGCCTCGTTAGGCGTTTACACACATAACGAGGCAACCGAACACATGACATTGATACAAGCCTTGCAAATAAAACGATTGAATAATTCGTCGTTATGTATATGCGGGAATCCAGGGTTTACGGAATATTTAAGAACTCTCGATGTATAATAAAGTTAGACAGTATATCCATTTTGAATAACTTTTAATAGTATTTCTAAATTAAAACCTACCTTAATAGGCTGACCGATTTAGGTAGGTTTATTATTATTTCGGCAACCCGGCTGCCGTAGCAATTTATTGCATTAGGCTCGTAGCTTTGTGTCCCTGTCTTTCGACAGGTTTACCCTTTTTACTTCTATTATATTATATTCTTTTACAAATATTCTATAAGCACTGCAAAATTCCTTTAATCATATTAAAACTTTTCATATTTTTTGGGATGATACCTTTGAATCATTTGCTTCATATACCTCTCAGTGCTCTATACCAGCATCTTGCTCTTTTCTAACTTTTTGTACATCTGTTCCTGCTGTGCAGTCGTAAACTGGAAATAGATTAAAGTATTATTTACATTTTTATGTCCTATGTAATATTGGACTTCTTTTATATCTAACCCGCTTTCAGCCAGATGAACCGCTATAGAATGCTTTAGCGAATGAAAATGCCACTTACTATTGTCATTAATTTTTGCATAACTACAATATTTTTTTATAAGTTTATCAAGCATTTGCCGGGATATGGGCCTTTTTTCCTGGCTTTTGAAGAGAGTATCCGAATGTTCAATTTTATATTCCCTTATGTACGAGTTCAAAAATATTACGGTTTCTTTATCAAGTCTTATGGTATTGTTTTGCGAACCCTTCAATCTCTGGCAGTAAATTTCACCTCTCAAGCTGTTATAATTACACCTTTGTAAGAGGCCTATTTCGGAAACCCTGAGCCCGCACCTATATGCCACCCTAAAAATACATAGGTCCCTTAACCAGTGTTTATTATTATTTTTTGTCTTTTCAACGCTCTTAAAGATTCTTTTCAGTTCCTCTTGAGTAAAATACTTTATTCTATTCACAATAAACCCTCCCTGTAAGTTGTCCAAATGGATAATATGTATAAGTTTATCAAACATAGTCCAACCTTGTTCTAATAATATACTATAATGGTACCTTATACTCATAGTTACTATCAAAGAATTAGTATTATTAATTTAATGGATGAATGTGTTGGGGAATAAAAATGATACTCCAGTACAGATGTAATAATCAATAAAACTAAAGGGGAGGGTTATTTTGAAAGAAAGGCAGCTTGTTGTTTTTAAGTTAAGTGAAAAGGAGAATTCTACTGGATTTGAATAAAACGTTAGTGGAGGGCACAAAAGAAAAATTAGGGTAACTGCTTTATATTTTGGGGGTATGTATCCAATGAAAAACAGGGTAAAGGAAGCAGTGAGACGGTACTTTTTTGACAAAGACTTCTCAAAGGTTAGCATTATGATTTTACTTATTATGCTTTGTATCGGAATGACTTACTATTATGTTATCCGAGGCATTCATGTTGTATTTGTCCATTTCTTCTACGTACCTGTAACTCTAGCAGGATTTTACTGGGGGAAGCGGAGTGTTTGGGTGGCCCTCTTGCTCGGAGCATGTTTGATGGCTCCATATGCCTTTGTGTTTTCTTTTACTTCATTTATAAAAGATTTTTCCCGGGTCACAATGCTTATTGTAGTTTCTCTTGTTACCGGAACGCTCAGGGAACGTAGTCTGTGCGAAGAAAAGGCTATTGTAGATATTGTCACAGGGAATCCTGTACCTACTTTTGTTATTAATAAGGACCATGTTGTCACCTGCTTTAATAATGCCTGCGAGGCTCTGACAAAACTGTCTGCATCGGAGATAATCGGGACAAGAAAGCAGTGGATGCCTTTTTATTCCAAGGAAAGGTGCACTCTGGCTGATCTTATCGTTGATGGTGCACCTGAGAAGGTGATGGACGAATACTATCAGGGTAGGTGCAGAAAGTCGTTACTGATTCAGGGGGCGTATGAAAGTGAGGTTTTTTTCCCCGAAATTGGTGAAAACGGCCGGTGGCTGCATATAACGGCTGCACCGCTTAGAAATATCGAGGGCAAGGTTATTGGAGCAATAGAAACTCTGCAGGACATCACAGAGCGTAAGCAGGCAGAGGAAACCGTCAAATATCAGGCGTACCACGATATTCTGACGTCACTGCCTAACCGTCTATTGTTCAAGGACCGTCTTATTATGGCACTGGCCCACGCACGCCGCAGCGGGGAGATGCTGGCCGTAATGTTTCTTGACCTGGATAGATTCAAGAACATTAATGATACATTGGGACATGCCATAGGTGATAAATTGCTTATAAATGTCTCCGAACGGTTGGCAGGTATTGTACGTGAAGTGGATACTGTCGCTCGTATGGGTGGTGATGAATTCATTCTTATATTGTCGGAGGTCTTGCAGGCCGGAGAAGTGGCAAGGATTGCCCAAAAAATACTTAGAGTATTCCAACAGTCTTTCAAAATAAATGAATATGAATTATATATTACTGCCAGCATAGGCATCAGTATTTACCCATCCGATGGAGATAACGCAGATTCCCTGATAAAGAATGCTGATATAGCAATGTACCGCGCAAAAGATCTGGGAGGAAACAACTACCAATTTTTTACTTCAGGCATGAATCTTGCCATCTTAGACCGGCTCAATATGGAAAATAGTTTAAGACATGCGCTCGAACGGAAAGAATTTAAAATTTATTATCAGCCTGTGGTGAATATAGGTACCGGTGAAATTACCGGGGTGGAAGCTTTGATACGGTGGCAGCGGCCCGGTTTAGGCATGGTACCTCCGGCAGAATTCATACCTTTGGCTGAAGAAACAGGATTAATCATACCTATAGGTGAATGGGTGATGCGTACCGCCTGTGCCCAAAACAAAGCATGGCAAGACGCAGGTTTTCCTCCCTTGCACATGGCGGTAAACCTTTCGGCGCTTCAGTTCAGGCAACATAATTTTGTCGGGACGGTAGAGAATATATTAAACGAGACAGGGCTTGAACCGTGTTACCTGGAACTGGAGATCACAGAAAGCATTGTCATGAAGGATGTGCGTTTGAACTCTGAGGTGCTGCGCAAGTTGAGAGAAATGGGAGTGCGAATTTCCCTGGACGATTTTGGGACAGGCTATTCTTCACTTTGTTATTTAAAACATTTTCCGGTGGATAACCTCAAAATTGACCGTTCCTTTGTCCGAAGCATTGCCGTGAACCAACAGGATACTGCAATTATATCCGCCATTGTCGATATAGCCCACAAGCTTAATTATAAGGTAACGGTTGAAGGCGTGGAGACCGAAGAGCAGCTTATTATCTTAAAACAGCAGCAATGTGACAATATACAGGGTTATCTTTTCAGCAAGCCGTTACCTGCCAGGGAAATTAAAAAATTACTGAAGGAGAATAAACGTTTATATTAATATTCAAAGCAAGATTTATTAGCGGGTACAAGGATGGGAGTTTGGAAGATGTAAAGAGGCAATTGGGAGATACATTTCTGCAAGTAAAAAAATTTCAAACAAAGGAGTACGTATTATGAAGAGCTTAAGACTAAAGATTTTGGTGCCAGTATTAGTACTGGCGATTTTGGGATTTGCAGGGCTATCCTTGAGCGGGTATTTTCTTGCCCAGAAAATAGTTGTTAAGGATATAGAGGACATGGCCCTCAGTAAGGTTAAGATGCTAGTGACCGACATTGAAGGAAAGCTTCAGACCTATAGAATGCAAGTGGAATTGTTAGCCGAAACAAGGGCGGTAAAGTCCATGGACTGGGAACTGATAGAAGAGTATATTTCCGAACGAAAAAATATGTTTAAGGGCTATGAAATGTTCTTCTTAGCCGATAAATCAGGAAATTATATAGCTACTACAGGTCAAACGGGCAGCGTAGCCGACAGGGATTATTTTTCAAAGGTAATGGATGGTGAAACGGTTATAACAGATCCTATGATATCAAAGATTTCAGGTAAGCAAGTTGTCGTAATTGTCTCACCGGTTAAAGACGACAGCGGCAGCGTAGCCGGATTTATTGCAGGGACTCTTGAGTTTAAAGAAATATCCAGCGTAATTGATGCTGAAAAGTTAGGAGATACGGGCTACGCTTACATGATCAACAACAAAGGAGAGGCTATAGTTCATCCCAGGGAAGATATTTTATTCAGCAATCTTCTTGAACACGAAAGCAAGAGTTTGGCTGAAGTCACCCATAAAATGATTGAAGGTGAACACGGTGTAGGATACTACGAATTTGAAGGTGTGAAAAAGATCACAGCTTACTTCCCCCTCAAAACAACCGGGTGGTCTATGGCTATGACTACCACCTATGGAGAGGTGGCCAAGAGCGTAAACAAGCTTAGAAACAATGCTGTAATAATTGGTTTTGCAGCTGTGATTTTAATGTCCATAGTAACGATTATAATTGTCAGCAGGACCGTAAAACCGCTGCTGGAAATGGCCAGGGTTACCAAAGAAGTTGCTTCAGGAAACTTGCAGACCAGGGTCAGCATAACGACCAAAGATGAAGTCGGTGTGCTGGCCAGCAACTTCAACCAAATGATTGAAAGCATGAGGGAATTGCTCATGGAAATGAGGGAAACGGGAATGACTACGGCTTCCTCATCCCAGCAGATGGCAGCATCAGCTGAAGAAGCCGGCCGGGCAGCCGAGCAGATATCTTTGACTACCCAGGACCTTGCTAAGGGGGCCACCGAACAGGCAACATCGGCTTCAAAGGGCAGTGAAATGGTAGAGGAGCTTGTAGCAGGGCTGAATCAGATTGCAGCAAATATTAATAATGCCAAGGAGCTAACCCAAAGGGCAAAGGAAACGGTTGAGGCAGGGGTCGAGACAGTGGAGCTCCAAAAAAGAAAAATGGAAGAAAATAAGCAGGCAGCCATTAATGTTGGCAGGGAGATATTTGCCCTATCGGATAAATCAAAACAGATCGGACAGATTATCGATGTAATAGGCGACATTGCCGACCAAACTAACCTGTTGGCTTTAAATGCAGCTATCGAAGCCGCCAGGGCAGGAGATCAGGGGAGAGGGTTCGCGGTAGTTGCTGAAGAAGTTAGAAAACTGGCTGAAGAGTCCCGCCTCTCCACCTCAAAAATCGCAGAACTCATAAATCAAATACAGATGAGTGTAGAGCAAGCTGTGACAGAAATGAATAAGGCAGAAACCATTGTTGGGAATCAGGAAGCAGTGGTAAATGAGACTACGAAGGCTTTCGACAAGATAATGAAAGTAGCTGTAGAAGTGACTAATCAGATACAGGAAGTTGCTAAGGCTGCAGAAACCATAAACAGAAACGCCGCCGTGGTTGGAGAAGAGATAGAGAATATCGCCAGTGTAGCACAGGAAAATGCTTCAGGAACTGAAGAAGTAGCGGCATCTACAGAGGAACAAACGGCAGCTATACAGCAAATGGCGACATCAGCGGAGAATTTGGCAGAGCTTGCTGATAGGCTTCAGAGAGCCCTGCAGAGATTTAAAGTATAATTAAGCCCAAAGCTGCCAAAGCTGATAATGAAGTAAGGGGATGGCAGACCGTTCGAAACCACTGCAGAAGTAGTTCAAAATGGACACTTTTTCAGTGGTTTCGGACAGTTCTCTTGCTTCCTCTTCTCTTCGAAACTCATGCCATAACGATGCCTATAGCCGCTCTGTTGGCATTTACTTTCATATCTCCATCCCCGCTGACAATACGCCCACCTGCTCACTTCCGTCCTTTACGGGTACTCCTATGATAACGCTTAATTTATTGGAGTGGGTGATTATAAAGGGATCTGAAACAGTAACTTTACCCCTTGCTGCCTCTTGGAACCAAGGACGGTAGACGACAGTGTCTACCTTTTGCTCTGTGGTTATATATATGCTATCTCCATTCATATCTCTGTTACAAACAAAGGAAACGCCAATACATTTGTTTACTAGCTGGTTAAAGGCCTTTCTTTCCATTTCAATATTGTTTTTTATTACAAACTCTTCCCTGGACAGCCGTACCAGTTCATCCTTAGCCTTTTCAATATTTGCCTTGATTTCCTCAGGCATTTGATATTTAGCGATGAAGGTTGAAGATATATTATGCAGATCATTCGCCATGACATCAAGTCTTTTAGCATTATCCTTTATTCTTTGGAAGGATTCCATCTGCTGCTCGCTCGAAGCTGCAACCTCCTGGACCCCTGCTGCCGTCTCCTCCGACACCGCTGCCATTTTTTCGGCTGCATCGAATACTGATCGGACATTGGTTACCTGATTTAAAGACAGCTGTTTTATATTGTCCATTGACCTTTCCAGTTCGCTGATCCCGCTTACCATCTCATCAAAAAATACCCTTGAGCTGTCGCCTCTGCTGATATTCTCCTTTGCCTTATCCTGGCCTTTTACTATTTGCTCTGCTGTTTTATGGGCTTCGGTTTGAATTTCCATGGCGAGATTTTTAATCTGCTCTGCTTCCCTGGCCGACTGCTCGGCTAAATTCCTTACTTCTTCAGCCACCACTGAAAAACCTCTACCGTGTTCTCCGGCCCGGGCAGCCTCTATTGCAGCATTTAGGGCCAACAGGTTGGTCCTTTCGGTGATTTCTGTAACAACATTGACAAAATCCGTTATCTTTGATGTTTTATCCTTCAGGGTTTTCATGCTGTTCACAGAGTAGCTGCTTTCTTCAGCCGATAATTTTAAATGCTCTAATAGCCCTTCCAAAACTTTCTTTGTATCCTCCACCTTTAATACCATGTTTTTGATAATAGCATCGCCTTTGCCGGTTTCCTGATCAATTTTCTCAGCCATACTCAGCAGGCTGTTTATGCTTTCAGATGTTTCCTGGGCTGCCGAAGCCTGTTCCCCGGCTCCGTTAGCTATTTCCTCTATTGATACTGTTATTTGCTGTGCTGCTGTATTTGCATTTTCAGTGTCTACTGAAAAATTATTAACGTAAAATTTAAGTTCATCCGATGTTCTTTCCATCCTCCCGATAATTCTGAAAAAACTTTGAAAGATTTGTTCGATTGACTTGGCAACCTGAAAATGGGTGTTGTCTTTGATTTTTACATGGTTTGCTTTTTTTAGATAGGTGGCTATGTCGCGTCTTCAGCTTCAGTTAAGAGTTTTGAAATACTAATAAAGGGTTTGAACCATAAGGAGTATATGATGGGAGCCAGCATCATAACTACAGCCAAGGCAATTATAAGAGATGCAGCAGGACTGCTGAAAATATTTTCGAATGCGTTTTGAATAATAAAGTAGATTAGAATAGGTACCCATAATATCAATACTAGCCTACCGAGGGTATAAAGTTTGCTCCTGTTGGTAATGTCCATAAATATTACCTCCCTTTCCTGTTGCTTACTATCTTCTTCGGCATATTTTCCAATTTTCCTCCATTTTCGACATAATATTTAATACTTTTTGTATTGAATATGAATGCCATCCCAATAAAAAATGAGAGCATGTTCAATACTCCCATTTTGTTATATATGTCTTTAATCTTCGTCTTCGCTGTCAGCATCAACGTTGAACATAGTAAGAGAATTCGTGATTACCTC